>CAZAPB010000015.1:4457-15524 GCA_964486835.1 uncultured Planctomycetia bacterium | reverse complement strand
TTCGCCAACGAAGTTTGTTCACAGTAGACATGCACGTGCAAAAGAAATCTTGATTCGTGCACGGAATGCGTTCATTCATTCATTCATTTTTAGTGTACCTAGTTTTTCTGGAGTGGCGCTGTGCCCACCGGCTCGATAATCGATCTGGCTTCAACCTCCAGCCTGAAAATGGTACTATTGCCCATTGACGGTGAGCCCACGGTTGGTTTTCACGCGGGCCTGACGCCGCTTTTCCGCGCGCAAAACCTGGCGCGCGAGCTTGGCATGAAAGAGCTCTATATCAAGGATGACTCCGTCTGTCATCCTACGCTTTCTTTCAAGGATCGTGTTGTATCAGTGGCGTTGACACGCGCCAAAGAACTGGGATTTAAAACCGTCGCTTGTGCTTCCACAGGCAATCTCGCCGGTTCGGTCAGTGCCAATGCCGCGTGGGCAGGACTCAACCGTTTTGTTTTCATTCCGGCGGATCTGGAGCTGGGCAAGGTCATCGGTGCGCTGGCCTATGCGCCGAATTTGGTGGCCGTCGAGGGAAATTATGATGAGGTCAATCGTCTTTGCGCGGAGATCGCGGGTAAATATAATTGGGCTTTCGTGAACGTCAATATTCGCCCTTACTACGCAGAGGGCTCTAAGAGCTACGGTTATGAGATCATGGAACAGCTGGGATGGCGCACACCGGAGCATGTGGTGGTCCCGATCGCCAGCGGGTCGCTTTTGACCAAGATCTGGAAGTCGTTCAAGGAGTTCAAAAAACTCGGGCTGATCAGCTCCGTTGATGCCAAGATGCACGGGGCACAGGCGCTCGGATGCTCTCCCGTTGTGACGGCGTTCAAAGAAAAAAGTGAGATGATTAAACCGGTCAAACCAAAGACCATCGCGAAATCGCTGGCGATAGGCAATCCTGCTGACGGTATCTACGCGATCGATGTGATCAAAGAAAGCGGCGGATCCGGCGAGAGCGTGACTGACGAGGAGATCGTCGATGGGATAAAACTTTTAGCGCGGACTGAAGGTATATTTACCGAGACCGCCGGCGGTGTTACCGTGGCTGTGGCAAAAAAATTGATCGAGAACGGCGTAATCCCCAAAAATGAGTCCTGCGTGATCTGCATTACGGGCAACGGTCTGAAAACGCAGGAGGCGATCAGTGAACACATCGGCAAACCGCATCGCATCAAGCCGTCTTTGAGCTCTTTCGAGGAAAATGTCAGGCATTTAACTCACATCAAACAAGACGTTTGGCAAACAAGATCGTAGGAGGAAACATGGCCGTTAAAGTAAGGATCCCAACCCCACTGCAGAAACTGACCAACAATCAGGGGGAAGTGCAATGCGACGCTACGAACATCAACGAGATGCTGGCCTCGCTGGAAAAGAATCATCCGGGCATCAAAGAGCGCCTCTGTGATGGCGAGGGAAAACTGCGCCGTTTTGTGAACATCTATGTCAATGAAGAGGATATTCGTTTTCTCCAGGGGCAGGAAACCCTGTTAAGGGAAGGCGACGATATTTCGATTATTCCCGCCATTGCCGGCGGTGCGCCGAGTCCAAAAAAGTCTTCCGCATCCTCGTCTGCTAAAAGTGCCAAAAAGATCACCCGCCGTGTCACGCTGGTATTTCCGCAGAACCAGATCAAAGAGCCTGCGGTGTTCCAGATGGCTGTAAAGTTTGGCATTATGCCAAATATCCGCCGCGCGCGCGTGACCGAGACTGTCGGTGAGATGACGCTGGAGCTTGTTGGCACAGAAAAGAACCTTGATCGCGGGATAAAATTCCTTGAATCACGCGGCATCAAGGTCGAGGCCGTGTCCGGAGAGAACGCTCTCTAATTCAGGGGCTACCGGGATGTCGACGTTCTTGGGAATACTATGTGCCGTTGTTTTTTTTCTGCTCCTGCCGTTGGCGGCTTACTGGACGGCTGTTATATATACGGGTCAGTATTTTCGGCTGAATCTAATTCCTTATCCATCAGGAACGTTCACGGTGCTGGCGGGACTGACCGCTTGTTTTGTAACGCTGGGAATTTCATTCTTTATCTATTCGTTAATTCCAAACAGGAGGAAACAAACATGAAATTTTTTAAACGTATAGCCGTGTTCGTGGTTATGGGTGGGCTGGTGTGGCTGGGGCCTGTTGCATTTGCTGAGGATAGCGTGTCGTCAAGGGCAAACGATTGTTGCGTCAACGTCGAGGGAAAGCTAGCGCAGATAGAGAAAAAACAGGATGAGATCCTCCAGCGTCTAGCCGAATTTAAAGAAGAGCTCAACATTATAAAGGTTCGGGTTTCTCTATCCGTTAAATAGGCTTGCGATGAAATTCTCCGCGCGTACATTTTATGGGTTGAAAGCGGTATTTGTCCTGGCTGAGCGCTATGGCGAGGGTTCGCTGTCCGTGTCTCATATCGCCTCACGCGAGAATATTTCGGTGTCGTACTTGGAACAAATTCTGAATGCGTTGAAGAATAGCGGCCTGGCAAAAAGCGTTCGCGGTCCTCAGGGCGGCTATATTCTGGCAAAAAAACCTTCTGAGATATCTATTTTTGAGCTTTTGGGTGCCTTAGAAGGGAAAAGTTTTTTGAATTTTAGCAGTAAATTACCCATGACTACATCCAGCGAAGAGACCGTTGTGGCGCATTTTATTTTTTGGAAGAAATTTGAAGCTTTGATCGAAAAGGAATTGGGCCAGATGAATCTAAAACAGCTTCTCGACGAGGCCCGCCATCTAAAAAAAACAAAATCCGTTTCCCGCCAGCAGGCCTTTCATATTTAACCTGGCCGCCAACGCGAGTTATGATATTCTGCAGTAGCGCCATAGACAAATTTATACCTCGTATGTTTTTTAACCAATAGACTTAGGGCTTAGATGGATACAAAAAAGAGCTTAAGGGAATTTACCGAAAAGGTGCTTCTGTCGCAAAACCTCGCGGACCGGGCGGCGAGAAGCAGGCTGATACGAGAAAAGCTATG
The DNA here is from genome assembly GCA_964486835.1 of uncultured Planctomycetia bacterium. Taxonomy (GTDB): domain Bacteria; phylum Omnitrophota; class Gorgyraeia; order 2-02-FULL-51-18; family 2-02-FULL-51-18; genus CAMDWQ01. The sequence goes on along the minus strand of CAZAPB010000015.1, from coordinate 12,558 downwards.
GCGGTTGCCCGAGTTTATTAAATCAGAACTCATTCTTTTTTATGTTTCACGGGCCGAGGAGGTTGATACGCATGTGATGATCGAACAGGCTTTGGCGGATGGTAAAAAGGTGGCAGTGCCCTGCTCGGATCTTAAGTCACATGAGCTTTCTTTTTTCCAGATACAAGACCTTAAGAGAAATCTTAGGCCCGGTATATTTGGGATACTTGAGCCGGATCCTCAGAGGACACAGCCGGTGGCGCCGCATCAGGCTGATCTGGTAGTGGTGCCAGGTGTTGTTTTTGACCGGGATAATAACCGCATAGGCCATGGAGCCGGTTTTTTTGACCGTTTTTTAAAGGAGATTCGGCACGACACGCCGATCATTGCGCTGGCGTTCTCCTTTCAGATGGTAGAGAAACTTCCGCAGGAAAAGCATGATGTGCCGATGGATCTGGTAATTACTGATTAGCAGACTGTTAGAAGCTAATCAGGTTTTTCCGCTTTCCTAGCGTATTCAATAAAGCAAATTCCCGATGAGATTGTGTTCGCTCAAAGCGTTTTTTGAAGAAGTTCTTTAAGCAGTCAATTCCATATTCGGTTGTTCGACTCTAAAGAAAATATTCGATTGCACACTTCAGTCTAAACCTCCGTGTCTAGCGTTATTAGACGTTATTAGGCAAAGTCCTTTCATGAGTTTTTTGTTTAAGGTATAATCCAGGACGTGAAAATCATAACGCAAAGCGTAACGCTTGATGAAATTAAAGCAATGGCCGCGGCTACTTTTGGTAATTTAGTGAAGGCCGTTGTTGATGTGGATAGGGAGCTGATTGCTGTCGACGCTGAGCTTCATTCGGACCTGGAGGCTCTGCTTCTTGAACGTGGCTCAAAGCAAAAAAGCCTCTGGGGCATCAATTTTTACCCTGAAATTCAAGGAGATAATTTTGTTGAATTTGACTCAATGATTAATATGCGTCCGTCGCAGGGCAACAGGAGCCGCGGCATAGTCGATAAAGAATTACGTGATAAGATCACCGGAATAGTTTCTAAAAGGATTAAGCAGTGAGTTTTCAGCATAAAAATCTTGCTGAAGGAAGATGGGGCCAGCTGTCATTTATTGAACAAATGGCAAATATTGGCAGTGAAGTCGAACGGGCGCTCAACTGGCAAGTAAAGAAAAACGCTGATTATTCCCAGATGGCTTTTGAGCGTGCCCTTGAGCTTATCGATCTGACTTTGGATAAAAATGCAAACTATGCGCGCTTAAAAGAAATTGCCCGGATGAGAGAAGCGCTCGCTGATTATTTCACAGGCGACAATCAATTTATGTCTTCCGAAAGTTCCTGGCGAAATTATTTTCTGCCCTTTGCCTATGCGGCTCGCAGGAATCATTTATGATAGGGTCCGCATCCCAAAGAAGCAGTTCTCAATTAATTAAATCCCCCCAGGCTTCCGTTGTATACCAGTTATCAAGCTGGTCCACAAGCAGGTGTGTGCCCCTGGATCCCGCGATGAAATTAATACAGATTAGAAAAGGAAAATTATGGATGAAAATCTGATATTTGCGGTTGTGCTTGGCGGCGTATTAGTGGCGGCGGTATTTTTTGGGGTTGGCTATTTTAGCCGTAAGCGTTATGCCGAAAGGCTCATACGCACGGCTGAATCCAAGGCGCGGGAGATTCTGACCCTGGCCAAGCGTGAATCTGAGGATTTGCTGAAGAAGTCGGACAAAGAGGCCCGTTCTTACCTTGCCAAAGTGCAGGGAGATTTTGAGGACCAGATCTCTGAAAAACGGCGTAACCTCGAGAACTCAGAGCGCATGATCAAGCATAAAGAGGACACGCTCGACCAGAAGCTTGAGATTATCGATAAAAAAGAGAAAGAAGCGCTTTTTCGTTTGCAGGAGGCTACACTCAAGGAAAAAACCATCACCGATAAGGAAAAAAACCTTGAGAAACTTTATGATGAGGAGCGGGAGGTTTTAAAAAAACTGGCGGCGCTGGATACCGAAGAAGCCAAAAAGCAGTTTTTGAGGCGATTAGAAATTGATGTTCGCGCCGAATCCAGCAAAGTGATACGCGAAGTCGAGGCGGAAGCCAATAATTTGTCTGATAAGAGGGCCAAGAAGATACTGAGTCTGGCGATACAGCGCTGTGCCGCGGCGCATACGATGGAATCAACGGTGACGGTGGTGCCGCTTCCCAGCGAAGAGATGAAGGGCCGCATTATTGGCAAGGATGGGCGAAATATCAAAACCTTTGAGACGCTGACCGGTGTGGACCTTATCATTGATGAGACACCTCAAGTGGTTACTTTGTCGGCGTTTGACGGGATACGTCGTGAGATCGCGCGTTTGTCGCTCGAAGAGCTGGTCAAAGACGGACGCATTCAGCCGGCGCGTATTGAGGAAGTTGTGCAGAAGATGAAAAAGAACATGGAAAATGTTCTCAAAGAGGAGGGCGAAAAAGCCCTGGCTGAGGCGAATATTCCCTCTGCTATGCATCCTGAGATCGTCAAGCTTCTGGGACGTCTTCGTTTTCGCACTAGCTACGGCCAGAATGTTTTAGACCACTCGATTGAGGTAGCGGGCATTATGAACGTAATCGCCGGCGAGATGAAAATTGATCCTATTTTGGCGCGTCGCGCGGGGCTCTTGCACGACCTGGGTAAAGCGGTCAGCCACGATGTGGAGGGGCCGCACGCGCTGATCGGCGGGGAACTGGCGCGCCGCTACGGCGAACATCCTGATGTGATACACGCCATTGAAGCCCATCATGAGGATATTCCGATGCAGTCGATATGGCCGATGCTGGTACAGGGCGCGGACTCAGTCAGCGCCGCGCGTCCGGGCGCGCGCCGTGAAAGCGTTGAAAGCTACCTACAGCGGCTTGAAAAGCTTGAAAAAATCGTTGATGCCCATCCCGGCGTTGAAAAATCTTTTGTGATCCAGGGCGGCCGTGAGGTGCGTGTGATCATCAAGCCGGACCGCGTGACTGAAGAGGCAATGCCCGCGCTGGCAAGGGAGATCTCCAAGAAGATCGAGGAAGATCTCCAGTATCCCGGGCAGATCAAGGTGATTGTGATTCGCGAGACACGCTCGGAAAGCGTGGCTAAATAATGATCAAGATCCTCATGATCGGAGATATTTACGGCGAGCCGGGACGAAAAGCAGTTGAGCGTTTTGTTTCCGCGATGAAAAGCAGAGGCGAGGTGGATTTTGTAGTCGGCAACGCTGAAAATTCAGCCGATGGCTCCGGGATCACCGAGAGGATCGCCAAGGACCTCTTCCAAAGCGGTTGTGATGTGCTTACCTGCGGCGATCATTCGTTCGATAAACGAAAAGAAGCGGAGAACCTGTTCAACGCGGAGCCGCGCGCGTTGCGGCCGGTTAATTTTCCAAAGGCACTGCCCGGAGCCGGATCAGTCGTGGTCGAGTGCAAGGGAGTGAAGATCGGTGTAGTCCATGTCGCGGGACAGGTTTTTATGCGCTATCATTTTCTATCCCCATTTCTGACCGCTGACGAAGAGATCGCAAAAGTAAAAGCGCAGGGCGCGCGCGTTATCATCGTTGATATGCACGCTGAGGCGACGAGTGAAAAAGCGGCGTTTTTTTGGTATCTGGACGGCAGGGTCACTGCCATTGCGGGCACCCATACGCATGTTCAAACGGCCGATGAAAGGGTCACGGCCAAGGGCACCGCGTGCATCACAGATCTGGGAATGACCGGCCCCCATGACTCGATCATCGGCGCAGAAAAAGAAGCGATCATCAGAAGATTTTTGACCCAGGTATCGGTAAAAAAAGAAGTCGCACAAAACGACGTGAGATTATCCGGTGCGCTCATCACCGTGGATGAATCCACCGGAAAAGCGATCAAGATCGAAAGAGTGCATAAAAAGCTTGAGTAAAGTATATGAACTCAAAGTCGAGCGCAAAGTTTACAGTGTTTCCGACATCACCCGCAATATTCGGCTTATCCTGGAAGAGCGTTTCCGGGAGGTGTGGGTAGAGGGGGAGATCGGTAATTTCAAACTGCACTCCTCCGGGCATATGTATTTTTCGCTCAAGGACGAAGAGTCACAGATCCAGTGCGTGATGTTCCGCCGCGAAAGCGGGGGGTTGATGTTTGAACCCGGTGAAGGCATGAAGGTGCTCGTGCGTTCGCGGGTGAGCGTATACGCGCCCCGGGGGCAATACCAGCTTTATATCGATCTGATCGAGCCGCGCGGCGTGGGCGCTCTTCAGATACGTTTTCAGCAGTTGGTTGATAAATTGCGCGCCGAGGGGCTTTTCGAGGAAGAGCGCAAGAAGAAGATTCCGTATCTTCCCAAGACCATCGGGGTTGTCACGTCGATCGACGGAGCGGCGCTAAGGGATATTCTTAATATTTTGGACAGGCGGTTTTCCGCGGCTCACATTTTGATATACCCGGTCCCGGTGCAGGGCGCGCAGGCCGCTCAAGGGATCGCTGAAGCGATCGATGATCTAAACGCATGGAAGAACGCGGATGTTCTGATCGTAGGCCGCGGCGGCGGAAGCCTTGAGGATCTCTGGGCTTTCAACGAGGAAGTAGTGGCCCGCGCAATTTTTCGCTCGCAGATCCCGGTGATCTCCGCGGTGGGGCATGAAGTGGATTTTACTATCGCTGATTTTGTGGCGGATCTTCGAGCTCCGACGCCTTCGGCCGCGGCTGAGATGGTGATGCCGGTCAGGGAAGAGCTGATCGAGCATATTGGGGAATTACGTTTGCGTTTATTTCAAGCGGTCGGCGCGACTCTAAAGAATTTGAGCCAGGAACTGCGTTTACTCAAGGAAAACCGCAGTATTCAAGACCCGCTGGCGATATTTGATATTCAGTTCCAGAAACTGGATGAATTGCGAAAGAATATGAATCTTTTGATGGGGAATCTTGTTTCGTTGCAGAAGGAGAAGATCCTTTCGCTGATCGGCAGGCTCGAGGCATTGGGGCCGTTGGCTACGATGAAGCGCGGGTTTAGCGCGTCAATAAAACTACCCGAAGAGAGGATCCTGACTTCGGTGCGCAAATTAAAGATAGGGGATAGGGTAAAAACAAGACTGACGGACGGATTTTTTATCAGCCAAGTAAAGGAGATAGGGCCATGAGTGAAACACCTAAAGAGATAGAATTTGAATCCGCATTGAAAAAATTAGAAGGGATCGTGCAGAATCTGGAAAACGGGGATCTGTCCCTCGAGCAGGCGCTCAAGCAGTATGAAGAAGGCGTCAAAATGGCGGATATCTGCTCCAAAAGGCTGACGGAGGCACAAAAGCGCGTTGAAGTACTGATCAAAACAAGCGGCGGCAAATTCAAGACTGAAGCATTCGAGGACGAAGGAAAAGGTAAGAAAAAAAAGTAAAGGCTTGATAGCAGCGACCGGGGAAATTTGAATAACTAATGGCTCTTGAGAAATATTTTCGTCAACAAGCGGGTAAGATCGAAAAAGCGCTCTCGGGATATTTACCCAAACCCGATAGGCATGCGCCATCTTTGTATCAGGCGATGCGGTACGCGGTGATGTCTGGAGGCAAAAGGATACGGCCGATTCTGGCGCTGGCGGCTTGTGAAGCCGTCGGGGGCAATTCTTCACGGGTGATGCCGGCGGCTTGCGCGCTGGAGATGATCCATAGTTATTCGCTGGTCCATGATGATCTTCCTTGTATGGATGACGACGCGACGCGCCGGGGCAAACCTACCTGTCATATAAAATATGGCGAGGTGACCGCGCTTTTGGCGGGAGACGCGTTGTTGACGCTGGCGTTCAAGATTCTGAGCGCTCCCCTAAAGAAAGGAGACCGCGGTTTTGCCGTCAGGCAGTTGAAAGTCACGCATTTTATCGCCGAAGCGGTCGGGGCTCCGGGGATGGTCGGAGGGCAGGCCGCGGATATGAAATATCAGGAAAAAATAGCGGACTTAGCCGCTCTTCAGTATATCAATGTTCAAAAAACGGGGGCGTTGATCGCGGCTTCTGTCAGGGCCGGCGCTTGCTTGGGAGAAGCTTCCGATGCTCGAATCAAAGCTATTTTCCGCTATGGCCAGGCTCTGGGCCTGCTGTTCCAGATTGTGGATGACATCCTGGATGACGAAGGGTATGCTAAATTATTGGGCCAAAACCAAGCGCGTCAAGAGTCAGCGGTTTTGTGCGCGCGCGCCAAGAATGAGATCCGTTTACTGGGCAAGAACGGTAACAGACTTGCCGAGATCGCCGATTTTGTAATGACCAGAAAAAAATAAAATGTACTTACTTGATCAGATCAAAGAACCGGCGGATATCAAAAAACTGTCCCGCGCACAGCTTCCGCAGTTAGCGGCTGAGGTGCGTACCTATATTCTTGAGGTCGTATCTACCAATGGCGGCCATTTGGGCGCGGCGCTGGGCGCGGTGGATCTGACAGTCGCTCTGCATTACTGTTTTGCCACTCCGCAAGATACCATTGTCTGGGATGTGGGCCATCAGGTTCACGCGCATAAGATCCTCACCGGCCGCAAAGAAGCGTTCAGGACCTTTCGCCAGGAAGGAGGCTTGAGCGGTTTCTCGAATAAATATGAGAGCGAGCACGATCCGTTTACTACCGGCCATGGAGGCGCTTCGGTTTCTACCGCTTTTGGCGTCTCAGTGGGAAACCGTATTTTGAAAAAGACCGCTAAAACTATCGCGGTCATCGGGGATGCGTCCTTGGGTAGTGGCATGGCGTTTGAGGCGATCAATCACGCGGGTCATCTGAAGGACAATCTAATTCTCGTGCTCAATGATAACGAGATGAGTATTTCGCCTACCGTCGGTGCTTTCAGTAAACTGTTCAATAAGTTTATTTCCGGCGGATTCTACAACCATCTTCGTCATGATATCGTCGAAGGTTTGCGTAAGATCCCCAAGGTTGGCATGCAGATGGTGGCTAAGGCCAAAAAAATCGATGAGGGCATCAAGCATATCTTTGTGCCGGGCCTTCTTTTTGAGGAAATGGGATTCCGCTATTTCGGTCCGCTGGACGGTCACAACATCGAGGCGATGATCGAGATCTTGGAGAATGTCGCAAAGATCGAGGGTCCTATATTCCTGCATGTGATCACTAAAAAGGGAAAAGGTTACCAGATCGCCGAATCAGATCCCTCCAAATGGCATGCTTCCACGCCTTTTTGTGTCGAAACTGGCGAATTGAAGTCGGTGTCCAATCAGAAGTCCTATACCAAAATGTTCGGCGAGACGGTCATGCGTCTGGCGGAAAAAAATGAAAAGATCGTTGCGATCACCGCGGCAATGTGCGACGGAACGGGACTGGTCGAGTATTCGAAAAAATTTCCGGATCGTTTTTTTGATGTGGGTATCGCCGAAGAGCACGGCGTCGCGTTCGCGGCGGGACTCGCCGAAGCGGGACTGCGGCCTTTGGTGGCGATCTATTCGACTTTTCTTCAGCGGGCATTTGACCAGATCATCCATGATGTGGCGCTTCAGAACCTGCCTGTTGTTTTTTGTCTGGACCGTGGCGGGTTGGTCGGAGAGGACGGACCCACGCATCATGGAGTATTTGATATTTCCTATCTTCGCAAAGTGCCTGGCATGACGCTTTTGGCGCCGCGGGATGGGCGTGAGTTTGAGCTCATGCTTGAGTATGCCGTGGGGTATGTTTCGGGACCTATCGCGATCCGGTATCCGCGCGGCGCGGTTCCCGAAGAACTTGGCGGACCGTTGAAGAACCGCGTACCGGCTCCGATAATTTTGGGAAGGTCGGAGATCTTGAAGGAAAATGGCGATGTTCTGATCCTGGCCTACGGAAGTATGGTTTATCCGGCCTATGAGGCGGCACAGATTCTGGGCGCTAACGGAATCGAGGCGGCTGTCGTGAACGTGCGTTTTGTCAAACCGCTGGATGAAGAAAGTATCCTATCGTTGTCTTTCGGGAAAAAACTCGTGGTGACTGCTGAGGAAGGATCGCTTGCGGGAGGATTCGGTGACGCGGTTCTCGAATTATTTCAACGAAAAGGTCTTCAGTCTCTCAAAGTTAAGACACTGGGCATCCCGGACAGGTTTATTGAACACGGAAAGCATTCTTCTCTTCTGGACAAACTGGGGCTCACCGCTCCGAAAATCGCCTCTGAAGTGG
>CAZAPB010000015.1:0-4447 GCA_964486835.1 uncultured Planctomycetia bacterium | reverse complement strand
ATAAAGATAACATGAAATTAGTAACTGAGTTATTCAGAAAATCGCCTCTGAAGTGGTAAAGATCCTCGATGGGGATAAGAAACACGTAGCCAAGCGGGCCGAAAAGCTTATTTTTGGATCCTGACAGCGTCGTTGATCTTGATCTTCTGACCGATCTCGAGATTTTTGACATTGCAGGCCGCCATGACGTCCCGTATTTCCAGCACGCTTAAGTCCGCGATGGTTTTACCGTTGCGCTCAATGACAAGTCCTGTGCCGGAAGATAGATTATCTACTTTACCCAGATCGACTACTACGAAGCCGTGAGCTTCGTTGATCGCCAGTACCTTTCCCTGGCTTTTGGGGCCTGTCGGTCTTGTTTTGGGGGAGCCTTCGGATTTGGCTGGACCCCCTTTGTTGTCCACGCTGATTGAACCTAGGTTTACGGTATTCCATTCTTCATCGATTGAGTCTTTGGCGTCCGTGACAGTTTCTCCAAGCGCGATCTTGGCGACATTGATCTCCGATATCTGACTGGTAGTCACCTGATAAAGTCTGTCCATTTTTTCAGAAAGCACCCGGTTCTGCTCGGTTAACCGCTTAATATCATCTTCTTTCTGGCGTATCTGGCCGGAAATATCCGTAGCGCTTATGGAAGCGTTTGCTGCAACAGTCGGAGCCGATGCTTGGCCGGAGCCGGATGTTTGCTTTTTGAGGGAATCGATCTCGTGTGTTTTGTGGATAAGCATATCTTCAAGATAAGTTTTTTCCTCGACGGCGGTGTTCATCTGAACTTCGGCTTTTTTCATCTCGTACTGAATTTCTTCATTCTCTTTTTTCATGGCTTCCATGGTCTCTTTGAGAGCTTTTTTCTGTGCCTCGACACTCTTGACCATCGCCGAATTCTTCTGGATAACTTTCTCCAATTCGAGATTTTTAGCTTGAAGCCTCTCAAATTTATCTTCCAGTGTGGCGGTGGAGGCGCGGGCGTTCTCGAGATCATCGCGGAGGGAGCGGTTCTGGACCGAAAACAGGATTACGACGATAGAGAGTACCACTGCAAATGTTGAGATAAAAATAGGGCGTACTGATGAGTTTTCCATAGATGAATGTTGATGGTAGCAAAAGGGATAGGGGAAGTCAAACAGCCCCTACGCGTGAGCGGCATACAAGTGATATAATAAAAGCCATGCAAGATCACTCTAAATCTTTAATCATTTTATGTTCCTCTGGCAACGTGTTTACTGGCCAGTATGGTTGTGACACTTTTTTTATTTCTTTTCCGTAAACCATGACCCCAAAGAACTTCTTTTATTCAGAGCCCGGTAGGCTACCGGATCAATAGAGAGAAATGATGAGCTTGCTCTGTTTACTTATATTTGTACCGGTGATTTTGGTCGCGGCGTATTTTATACATTCGACGTTCAAATACACGCGGCTTATCAGCAATATCTTCCTCGGGTTGAAATACAACCCGACGCATGAGGTCGCTATTTCGGGTACGGGAGAGCATATATCGATCTTAGATTCGGGTGATCATGAGATGGCCGCCGTCCTTGTTGAGCGCAAGAATTCGGACAAGGTGGTCATTTTTTGTCATGATTCAGGTTCCGCCAAAGAATCATGGGAAAAGTACGCGTATTTTTTTCCTGACCTGAGCTTCACGGTCTTGAGCGTGGATTTTACGATTCCGCCAAGCGAGCCCGGCAAGAATTCGCTGACCCAGTGGCCTACCGAAGAGGAAGCCCAAAGGCTGGAGCTGGTGATCCGGTGGGCCAAGAAAGCGTTTGGCCCGGGAGCAAAGATCGTTCTTTTTGGCGTTTCTAAAGGAGCGGACCTCGCGCTGGCTGCTTCTTTTGGCGAGCAGTCAGTACGCGGAGTGATCACGGACGGTCTTTTCTCAATGAGAGAGATATTTAGGGATTATATCCGCAAATGGGCGCCAATTCTGGTTCGGCCTAATTTTTTCGGTGAACACTATCCGTCCTGGGTTGTGAATATGTTCACGGACCTGGGTTTTTGGTATTGCCAGAAGATATCCAAGAAGCGTTTTGTGGACGTGGAAGGCTTGCTCAGGCGCAAACACGCGCCGCTTTTGATGATCCATGGCGAGAATGATGATTATATTTCCGACACTCATCAGAAGTTTCTGCACCGCTTGGACGGCAAAAAAAAGGATTGCGGCCGGTTGACGGTGCCGAAGGCGGGTCATAATGAAGCGGTGGTTTTGGACCGGGAAACTTACGAAAGAGCTGTGATGGAATTTCTAAAAAAAGCACTTTAAATGAAAAAATATTTGATAGTCATTGTGACTTTCTTATTATTGTCCTCGCCGGCCGGCAGTGTTTTCGCGGCGCCCGAGGAGGGTTATTTCAAGCTGTCCCAAATATTGGAGAAGAGCAATAATTTCTATGCCTCGGTCGCCAACTACAGCGCGCTTTTTTATAAACAGGAGGTTGCTAAAGGTAAACTGCAGGAGCAGGAGAAAATATTCCTGAAGTTTGAGAAGCCGTTCAAGATCTTTATGGGATGGCTCAATACCGAGAAAAAGGATCTTCAGGTCGTGTATGAACGCGGCAAACACCGGGGGAAGCTGGCGATCCATAAACCCGGCCTTGGGTTAGGGCTGATACCGGTGGTGTTTCTGGACCAGAACAGTCCTTGGGTGCGGGAGGGCAGTGAATCCTACGATATTGAGGACGCCGGGATCGGCAGTTTTTTGGAGGATTTTTCACGGGTGGTTTTCAAGGCTCAGAAAGAGGGCATGCTCAAGGTGAATTTTCTCCAGGACCCCGGCGGCCAGGAGACGGTAGAGGTGGTATTTGATGATCCGCAGAAAAACCCGGAATATTTCGCGCGCCGGATCATTGTGTCGTTCGACGAAAAGACAAAGCTTCCGGTCAGAATGAAATTGTTTGGTTGGGACGATCAACCGACCGGTGTTTATTCCTATGAAGATCTCAAAGTAAATCTTGCCGCTGAGGATCCTGAGTTTAAACAGCAGATCAACCGCCAGCTTTATCGGGTGTATCAGGGAAAATAAGGCCCGCTACCCGCGCCTTTTTTGTACAATGGTCTTATGAACTTATCATCCCAACCGCGTGATTTCCGCGATGCCTTAAGGATCAAAGACATACGCTTGTTTCTCGGATCTGTGGGAGCTTTTGTTTTATCCAGCCGGGCATTGGCGGTAGTGATCGGATTTCAGGTCTATCAGATCACGCATAACCCATTTTCTCTAGGGGTATTGGGACTAGTCGAGGCGATCCCGGCGATAGCACTTATTCCGTTCGGCGGGTATGCGGCGGATCATTTCAACCGCCGCCGCATACTTTTAGTGACGCGTGCGGCGTCTTTTGTGTGCGCCGCATTGTTGGCCTGGCTGTCGCTGGAAGGACAAGAGACGCCGCTTATCGGGTTGTACACGGTGATCTTTCTGGCGGGTATCGCGCGGGGTTTCGCGGACCCGGCCAATACTTCGTTTGAGGCGTTGGTGGTGCCCAAGCATCTGACTGTTAACGCGTCCTCCTGGATCAGCAGTATTTGGATCAGCTGCATGGTGGCTGGGCCGGCGGTCATCGGGTTTATTTTTGACGCGTATGGAGCGGCGGGCTCTTATGTGGTGATCGCGGTTTTTTTTGCGCTTTCGTGGATCTGTACTTTGCTGATCGCGCCCAAGGCGCAACCGATCCACGAAAAAAAAGAACCTGTTTTCCGGAGTATTTGGGCGGGATGGCGCTTTGTATTTTCTCACCAGCCGCTTTTAGCCGCGATGTCCTTGGATCTTTTCGCCGTGCTCTTCGGGGGCGCGATCGCGCTTTTGCCTGTTTATGCCAACGATATTCTTCATGTCGGCGCCAAGGGATTAGGCCTTTTGAACGCGGCTCCGGCGTTGGGCGCGCTGATCATTACGCTGATCGCCACGCACCGTCCGCCGATCGCGCGTGCGGGACGCAATCTAATCCTGTCCGTTGGCGGCTTCGGGGTCTGCATCCTTGTGTTCGCTTTCTCGAGAAACTTTTGGCTGTCCATAGCCGCGCTATTTTTAAGCGGAGTTTTTGACGGTGTCAGCGTGGTGATCCGCCGCTCGATGGTAAGACTACTTTCACCGGATCATATGCGCGGACGCGTTGCCGCGGCGAGCTGGGTATTCATTTGTGCTTCCAACGAGCTGGGTGCTTTTGAGAGCGGGATGCTGGCGTCACTGGTTGGAACGGTGCCTTGCGTGGCTATTGGCGGGATTTTGACGTTGGGGATCGTAGGGTTGACTGCGGCTTTCGCGGGGCAGCTACGGACGCTGCGTTTTGATCCGCATACGATGGAACGTATTTAATAGCAGATAGAAACAGGGGGGTGGAATGAAAGAACAAAAACAGCCAGGGCAGATGACGAAATCAGGCTTGATAGGCATTATTCTGTTTACGATTATTTCAGGGGCTCTGATTTTTTTCATTCTCCATTGGTCTGG
>CAZAPB010000014.1:9336-15662 GCA_964486835.1 uncultured Planctomycetia bacterium | reverse complement strand
TGCCGGGAGTTTGGCGTCAAGCTTTATGTCTTGAACAGCTCCGAACAGGGCATTGTTCACATCATCGGACCGGAATTGGGCCTGACCGTGCCGGGTACAACAATAGTCTGCGGTGATTCTCATACCTCGACTCACGGCGCGTTTGGTACTTTTGCGCTGGGTATAGGTACTTCGGAGGTTGAACATGTTTTGGCCACACAGTGCTTACCGCAAAAAAAACCCAAGACATTCAAGGTTGAATTCCGCGGCGCTCTCAAGTCTGGTGTCACCGCCAAGGATATGGTGCTTAAACTTATCGGTGTGATCGGTACGGCGGGTGGCACGGGGTATGTTCTTGAATTTTGCGGCGAGGCTATAAAAAATCTTTCAATGGAGGGCCGCATGACGATCTGCAATATGAGTATTGAGGCCGGCGCGCGTGCGGGAATGATCGCTCCCGATGAAACTACTTTTAAATATATCACCTCCGTCAGCCGACAGTTTGCGCCCAAAGGTGCCGCTCTGGAAAAGGCGCTTGCGTACTGGAAAACTCTTCCCAGTGATCCTGATGCCAAATATGACCGCGAACTTCTGATCGAAGCGGGAAGCATCGCTCCGCAGATTACCTGGGGGACGAGCCCGGGCATGGTTGCAAGCGTTGATTCGGTTGTGCCCGCACCGGGGACTGTCGCGGGTCTTACCGCGGCGGATGTTCAGAACGCTTTGGATTATATGGGGCTTAAGGCCGGCATGCCGTTGACGCAGATCAAAGTCGATACGGTTTTTATCGGCAGTTGTACCAACGGACGCATTGAGGATCTTCGCGCCGCCGCTGCTGTATTCAAAGGAAAAAAAGTAGCTCCTAAGATGCGCGTTCTGATCGTTCCGGGTTCACAGCAGGTGCTCAAACAGGCCGAAGCGGAGGGCCTTGATAAAATATTCAAAGAAGCCGGGGCCCAGTGGCGCCAGTCAGGATGCAGTATGTGTCTGGCGATGAATCCCGATTATTTGGAGCCGCAAGAGCGCTGCGCCTCGACTTCCAACCGTAATTTTGAAGGCCGTCAGGGAAAAGGCGGGCGCACCCATCTGGTCAGTCCGCAAATGGCCGCAGCGGCCGCAATCGCCGGGCATTTTGTCGATATTCGGGAGTGGAAATAACATGGAAGCTTTTCGTGCTCATCGCGGCATCGTTGCTATTCTGGACCGATCCAATATTGATACTGATCAGATCATCGCTAAACAGTTTTTAAAATCGATCTCGCGGACCGGGTTTGGCCCTCAGCTTTTTTATGATTGGGCGCATCAGGCGGACGGCAGCTTGAATGAAAATTTTTCGCTCAATAACCCCAAATACAAAGGGGCTTCTATTCTTGTCGCGGGCAATAATTTTGGCTGCGGTTCCAGCCGTGAGCATGCCGTGTGGGCGATCGCGCAATATGGATTTAAGGTGATCATTACGCCGATCAATCGTGTTGGATCCGGTGATAAGGCTGAGCTTATCCCGGGCTTTGCTGATATCTTCAAAAACAACTGCGGAAAAAATGGAATAGTGACTATCGAGCTTCCGGCCGCGACCCATGGTCAGATCATGAACGAAATAAATCAAAGCAAAGAGAAGCCATTTGAGATGACGGTTGATCTGTCGGGCCAGCGGATCCTATTGCATAAGCCAGCGGGCGATCAGATCCACCCATTTGAATACGACCCGGCTGTCAAAGAGAGGCTTTTGAACGGTCTGGATGACATCGGTACCACGCTTAAACACGAAGCCGAACTCAAGGCTTTTGAAGCCCAACACGATCCGCAGATAAATCTCCATGGTTAAGATAACCATGGTGTATGAAGACGGGCTTCACTGCCGTCTCACGCATGGCCCTTCAGGAGCACAGATTGACACGGATGCCCCCAAGGACAATATGGGCAAAGGCGAATCTTTTTCTCCGACAGATCTGGTCGCCTCCGCGCTGGGTTCCTGCATGTTGACCACCATGGGGATTTACGCACAGCGTCAGAATATTGATATCACCGGAGCGTCAGCCGAGGTTACTAAAGAGATGTCACAGGACATGCCACGGCGCATTATCAGGCTAGGGGTGAGTATTTCTATGCCAAAAAGGATAGCCGCCGACCAGCGAGCGGTATTGGAGAGAACCGCGCTTAACTGCCCGGTAGCTAAAAGCCTGGATCCGGCCGTCGAAGTTCCCGCCCGCTTTACTTACGCAGAATAATTCAACTTTACTTAGAGCTTAACGCGGTCAGTTTGCGTCCGCGTTTTAATCCCGGGATTGATACGCAAAAGTTGGGGGACCAGCTCATCCACGATCTCTTGCGCCGCGCGCCGATGATCGGTCAGCTTCACCCCTAGCACATGAATGACTCCCGCGTGGTCGACACGAATGTCATGTTCGCGGGAGATCTCATTGACTCGCTGGTCGAAGGCGGGTTTGGCCAGCGGTCGCACCGCGGCGTCGCTTGAGAGAATATCGCCCAGAGAGAATTTTTTGGCGGGAAAATATTTTGAGAGTGATTGCAAAAGATAATCAATGTCTTCTTTGCGAGGCTTGACCTGGTCGGGATCCGGGCAGTCCCATTCGGTGGTACCCACGCGGGCCTGGTCGCCGCGGTTGATCACAAAGAATATGCGTCCGTCATTGGCTTGAAGCAGTACGGAGAGCGGCAGAAAGCGCTTGAGTGTGATATGTGAACCGGCTATCGGTTCGACCCAGTTCTCATTGTATTCCTTGTCGTGCATAAGCTCGCGGGTTTTATCGATCCAGGGTCCGGTTGCGTTGAGCAGTTTTCTGGCCATGTAGCGGGGCTCAGGCGCTCCTTCAGCGTGGACCATGTACAGGTTTTTTTTGAAATCGTATTCAAAACCCGTGACCTTCGCGCTCTCGTGGCATTGGGCGCCGCTTTTTTGTGCGGAAGCGATTGTCATCTGTACGAGTTTTAGATCATCGGTCAGGTGGTCCCATATCATGATACCGCCCACAAGGCCATCGGGTTGAAGCTCCGGTAATTTTTTCAAAATAGAAGTTTTGGTCCAGAAGATCGACGCGAGTCTTCCGCGGCCAGCTATAAGAGATAAGAGGGAATAGAAGATAGCGCCTGCGTAGATCGTCAGCGGTTTGCGCGCGTCCGAACGGTAAATAGGAACGACCAGCGGAAGTGGATTGACCAGGTCCGGGGCTATTCTTTCCAGAACGGCGCATTCTCTCAACGATTGGAATACAAAACGGAAATTCGTCCAGGCCTCTTTAACCGCACCACGGCAAAATGCGATCCATGCGATCTCAAGGTAACGGATGCCGCCATGGATGAGCTTGGAACTTTTGGAGCTGGTGCCCGACCCGAAGGTGCGCGCCTCAAACAGGATCGTGCGGATGCCGCGCATGGACGCGTCGCGCGCGATAGCGCTTCCGGCGATACCTCCCCCGATGACCGCGATATCGTAAACGTTCTCCGGCTGTTGTGGCATAATGCTTAAGTATAGCAGGCCGGAGGATGTGAAAACAGATAGTTTTTTTAAGCTAGAACTTGAGGTTCCACTCTTTACGGGAATAATGTTTTTCGATCAATTCTTCCATTTTGTCTGCCCAGCAAAAAGCGGCGTTTCCTGAAGCTTCCCAGATTTCGGCCAATGATTGCTTGACCAAAGAAGCGTCCAAATTCAGATTGGCGAGGAAATCCGAATGTTTTCTGTCGTGCCGGTAAGCCGGCTGTAGCGAGGGCATCGCCAGGAACTTTTCCATCAGCGAGAGGTCAAAATTCAGTAAGAATGCCCCGTGAAAGAGAACTGATTTTTTTTTGCGTCGCTGAGCGTTGCCTGAGAACTTGAGCTCGCCCAGAGCCAGGTCCGTGATTCCTTTAATGGAAACCTCGGCCCCTGTTAGCCGGAGAAGCGCTTGGCAGTGCTTATTCATCACCAGCTCATTGGTGGAACGTATACTGGAAAGACCCGCGCTATCTTCGATTTGTAAGATCAGCGAATAGTTGAGACAGCCCGGACCCTGCAGTACGGTGCCTCCGCCGCTGATGCGCCTGAACACGGGGATGCGGTGACTGCGGCAGGCGTCATTATTGATTTCTCGCGCCGCTTGATTGGAATAACCCAACACGACAAAGTACTGTCGCGGTTCCCAAAAACGCAGTAATTGTCCGCACAAACCCTCTTCGGCGGCCTCCAACAAAGCGTCGTCGCAAGCAAGATTTTCTTCGGGCGAGGCGAATGAGAGGTCTAAGATCTTCATTAAGAAGGACCGTTTCTGTAAGCCAGCTAGTAATTTAGACTGGTCTATAGTAAGATTATGCGGTTGCGCGCGATAACGATGCGCTGATGCTGTGCCTATTGAAACAAATAAACCAAGTGAAGTCGAACAAAATTCGATGAGCGAACAAGATCTGACAATGGGGAAACCTCCCGTCAACGGTAATGAGTGGTACAATTCTCTTGAGCATATGTTGCGGTATGCGGCCGAGCAGGATCCTGATATTCTACGGAAGATGGCCGCTAAGTTACAGCGCGCCGGTGTACTGGTAAACCACGCAATCACAACACCTTATATTAATACCATTCCCGCTGAAAAAGAGCCCGCCTATCCGGGAAATCGCGAGATTGAAAGAAAGATAAAAAGTTATGTCCGATGGAACGCGATGGCCATGGTTGTCAAGGCCAACCGCCTTTTTAGTGGTTTGGGTGGGCATATTTCGACCTATGCGTCTTTGGCGACGCTGTATGAGGTGGGATTTAATCATTTTTTTCGCGGCCCCGAGAGCACCGATGGCTTAGCGGATCTTGTTTATTTTCAGGGGCATGCCTCGCCCGGTAATTATGCGCGCTCTTTTTTGGAAGGAAGGCTCACAGAGGCCCATCTGCACAATTTTCGCCAGGAGCTGGCCGAAGGGGGAGGACTTTCTTCTTATCCGCACCCTTACCTGATGCCGGATTTCTGGCAGTACCCGTCAGTCTCGATGGGGCTTTCGCCGATATCTTCGATTTATCAGGCACGGTTCATGCGTTATCTATCGGCGCGAGGTTTTATCAAGGGACGCGAGCCAAAGGTCTGGTGTTATGTAGGAGATGGGGAATCGGATGAGCCTGAATCATTGGGTTCGTTGACGTTGGCGGGTCGCGAAAACCTTGATAATCTGATCTGGGTGGTCAACTGCAACCTTCAGCGCTTGGACGGGCCGGTGCGCGGTAATGGCAAGATTATTCAGGAGCTTGAGGGGCTTTTTCGCGGCGCCGGATGGAATGTGATTAAAGTCATCTGGGGTTCGGATTGGGACGCGCTTTTACAGAAGGATACCAATGGGCTTCTACAAAAGCGTATGGAAGAAGCCGTGGACGGAGATTATCAGAAATATTCGGTAGAGCCCGGTAGTTATACGCGCAAACATTTTTTTGGAAAATATCCCGAACTTGATGAGATGGTCGACCATCTTTCGGATGAGCAGATACATAAGCTTCTGCGCGGAGGGCATGACCCCAAGAAAGTGTATGCGGCTTATAAGGCGGCGACTGAGCACAAGGGCCAACCGACCGTGATTTTGGCCAAGACCATTAAAGGTTACGGTCTGGGAGAAGCGGGTGAAGGCCGCAATATCACTCACCAGCAGAAAAAGCTCAACGAAAAAGAACTCCGCGAATTTTTGGACCGTTTTCAAATTCCCATCAAGGACGAGGAGATCGCCGACACGCCTTTTTACCGGCCACCGTCGGACAGTCCCGAGATGAAATATCTTTTAGAACGCCGTAAGGTCCTGGGCGGTTTTCTGCCCAGCCGCTCCGTCAAGGCCCAGAAGATCGCGGTGCCCAACCACGATTATTTCACCGAGTTTTTCAAGGGTTCCGATACGGAAGCTTCGACGACCATGGGTTTTGTCCGCATTCTGACCAAGCTACTCCGCCACCCTGAGATTGGGCGCCGCGTAGTACCGATTATTCCGGATGAGGCACGCACCTTCGGCATGGACGCGCTTTTCCGTCAGATCGGCATTTATTCGTCAAAGGGACAGCTTTATGAACCGGTAGACCGCGAATCTCTGCTTTATTATCAGGAAACAAAGGATGGCCAGATCCTCGAGGAGGGGATCACCGAGGCGGGCTCGATGGCTTCGTTCATTGCGGCGGGAACGGCGCACGCCAATTATGGGCAGTACATGGTGCCGTTTTTTATTTATTATTCGATGTTCGGTTTTCAGCGGGTGGGCGACCTGATGTGGCTTGCCGGTGACATTCGTGCGCGCGGTTTCCTCGTGGGTGCTACCGCGGGACGTACGACGCTCAATGGTGAAGGTCTTCAGCATCAGGATGGGCATAGTCATCTGACTGCCAGCACGATCCC
>CAZAPB010000014.1:0-9326 GCA_964486835.1 uncultured Planctomycetia bacterium | reverse complement strand
CATACGAACCGGCATTTCTTTATGAGATCGCGGTGATGATTGAGGACGGCATGCGGCGCATGTATACGGACGAAGAGGACGTTTTTTATTATATCTCAGTGCATAATGAGAATTACCCGATGCCGTCGATGCCCGAAAATTCCCGCGAAGGGATCTTGAAGGGTCTTTATAAGTTCAAAAAGAGCGTCGCATCGCACAAGCTCAAGGCTCAAATATTGGGCAGTGGAGCCATTATTCACAGCGCGCTCAAGGCCGCGGAAATTCTTGAAAAAGATTATGGTGTTTCTGTTGATGTGTGGAGCGCAACCAATTACAAACGCCTGCGCACCGACACTCTCAATGCTGAGCGTTGGAACAGGCTTCATCCTTCTGCCCAGCCCAAAAGATCTTATCTTCAAGAGGTGCTTGAGAAAGAAGAGGGTGTATTCGTCGCGGTCTCGGACAACATGAAAATAGTTCCTGACCAGATTGCGCCTTGGGTGCCGGGCGGCCTGGTGACGCTGGGCACTGATGGTTTCGGCCGCAGTGACACACGTCAAAACCTTAGGAGATTTTTTGAAGTCGATGCCGAGTCGACTGTCATCGCGACGCTTGGCGCGCTGGCCAAAAAAGGCAAGATTGATATCAAGGTCGTCGATCAAGCGATCAAAGATCTGAAAGTCGATCCGGAAAAAATCTATCCGGTCTTAGTTTAAGTCGAAGGAGAGGTCATGGATATTCGTGTACCAAATCTGGGAGAAGGCGCCGAAAGCGGCGTGGTCGTCAATGTTTATGTAAAGGTCGGAGACAAGATCTCCAAGGATCAGACACTGGTAGAGCTTGAGAATGAGAAGGCCGTCGCGCCGATTCCCTCCACAAGCGCTGGCGTCGTCACTAAAGTTTATGTGAAAAGCGGTGACAAGGTTTCTGTGGGTATGCCGATCGTGCAGATAGCTCAAGAGGGATCAGTGCCTGTTCAAGCCGCTGTTACCGAAGAGAAGAATGTTCCCGCGCCAACTCCTTCTGCCGCAATATCTCAAGGTGCTCCAGCCGCTACCGTGGCGGTATCGGGGGATTATCAGTATGTTTCTAAAAGCGGTTTTCCTCCTCCCGCATCTCCTACTGTGCGCAGGGTTGCTCAAGACCTCGGTCTTGATCTGACTCGGATTAAGGGAAGCGAGTCGGGCGGACGTATTGTCATGAGTGATCTTAAGAATTACATTATCTGGTTGCAGAGCAAAGCGGCCGCGGATGCCTCGGCCGCGGTCATCGCTTCGGCTGTTCCTAAGCATGTGGGAGGTGTCGAAAGTATTGATTTTTCAAAGTGGGGGAGCGTTTCCAAAAGGCCTCTGACGTCACTGCGGCAGAAGATCGCTCAAAAGATGTCCGAATCCTGGACGACTATTCCGCACGTCACACAATTTGACGAAGTAGATATCACGGCTCTGACTCAGATGCGAAAAGAATTTGCTCCGTCATATGAAAAGAAAGGAGCTAGGTTGACGATCACCTCCTTTATTATTAAGGCGGTAGTATCTGCTTTGAGCAAATATCCTGATTTCCGTTCAAGTTTTGATGAGCTGACCAATGAAATGGTGATCAAAGACTATTTTCATGTAGGGATCGCGGTTGATACGGAGCAGGGGCTGATTGTGCCGGTGCTGAAGAACGTTGACAAAAAGTCGCTCTTTGAGATTTCCCAGGAACTGGAGGTGCTGGCTGAAAAAACACGCCAAAGAAAAGTGTCGGTCGATGATCTCAAGGGGGGAGTTTTTACAATATCCAACCTCGGCGGCATCGGAGGTACTTTTTTTACGCCGATCATCAACAAACCTGAAGTGGCTATTCTCGGTGTGGGCCGCGGTACGCTCAAACCGGTTGTGGTCCCGGGTTCGGCTAAAAAAAAGATAATTTCTTCCTCCGACGAAAAAGACAAAATTGAAACCCGTCTTCTTTTGCCGGTTGGTCTTTCCTATGATCACCGTGTGATCGATGGAGCGGATGGCGCGCATTTTATCCGAGAGATCGCAACAGCGCTTGAAAATTTTAAGACAGAGGATGTGAAAATATGAGCGTTAAACCTATTGAAGCGGAAGTAATTGTTATCGGCGCGGGCCCCGGCGGCTACGCGGCGGCTTTTTACGCGGCGGACCGTGGTAAAAAGGTCATTCTGATTGAACAGGAAAAGCGCCTTGGCGGTGTTTGTCTCAATCGCGGATGCATTCCCTCCAAAGCTCTTTTGAACGCCGTCAAGACGATTCATGATGCGGAGCTTTCAAATGAGAGAGGTATTGAATTCGCCAAGCCGACCATTCATCTTGAAAAACTGCGCGTCTGGAAAGAATCGATACTGGAAAAGTTGTCTCAGGGAATTACCGGGCTGGCGCAAAAAAGAGGCGTTCAGGTGTTGACGGGACGCGGTTTTTTTGAAGATTCAAAAACATTGCGTGTGGAGACCAGCGAAGGGCAAAAATACATTCATTTTCAGAAGGCTATTATCGCGGTAGGTTCCAAACCCGCGATGCCCAAGGTTTTTGATCTGGGCAACAAACGTATCATGACCTCTACCGAGGCGCTTGAGATCGAGGAGACTCCCAAGGATCTTTTGATCGTTGGCGGAGGCTACATCGGGATGGAGTTGGGCACTGTTTACGCGGGACTTGGCAGTAACGTCGTGATGGTGGAGGCGCTTTCTTCAATTCTGGCGGGCGCGGACGCGGATTTGGCCAGACCGGTGATGAAATTCGCCCTGAAGAAGTTCAAAGAGATACGTTTGAATACCAAGGTTTCCAAGATGTCAACCAGCGGTAAGCAGATCAAGGTCGATATGGAATTTGATGGCAAGCAGGTAGAAGAGCTCTATGACCGGGTTTTGGTATCGGTTGGGCGCGTGCCTAATTGCTCGGATATGGGACTGCAGAGCACGAAAGTGGAGCGCGACGAAAAAGGATTTATCAAGGTCAGCAAGCAGCAACAAACCGCCGACCCTGACATTTATGCGATCGGCGATGTGGCCGGTGGTCTTCTTTTGGCTCACAAAGCTTCGAAAGAAGCGCGCGTGGCGGTGGACGCGATATTCGGCGAATCGACGGTTTTTGAGAATGTGATTATTCCTGCCGTGGTATTCACCGATCCTGAAGTCGCGTGGTGCGGTCTCACTGAGACCGAAGCAAGGGAGAAAGGGATCGAGGTCAAGGTTACAAGATTTTCGTGGTCTGCTTCCGGCCGGGCGTTGGTCAGCGATAAAACAGATGGTGTGACCAAGCTCATTATTGAGCCCGAGACTGAAAGAATTCTTGGTGTGGGCATGGCGGGTGTCGGCGCGGGTGAGCTGATCAGTGAGGGTGTGCTGGCCATTGAAATGGGTGCTACTGCCAAGGATCTGGCCGAGGCCGTGCATCCTCACCCAACGCTCTCTGAAACTCTGATGGAGGCCGCGGAGGCTTTTTATGGCCACGCAACGCATATTTATTCGCCTAAAAAAGGGTAGCGCCGCCGTATGAACCAGTTCGCTCCCAGAAAATACGGCGAACTGCAAAAGGTCACGGAGCGGGTTTATATCTACCGCAACATTACCAATTCTTCGTTCGTGATTGGGGATCATGGTGTTGCGGTTATCGATACGCAGGTCAATCGTCTGGCCGCCGCCCAGGTTCTAAAGGCTATCCGCTCAGTCACCGATAAACCGATCACCCATGTGATCAATACGCACTATCACTGGGACCACACCAACGGCAACCGGCTTTTTAAAGATCAAGGCGCTGTTATTATCGCGTCCAAACTCACCAAAGAGTTTATGATGTTTCGCGCTCCCCGTCAGAAGGAGTTTTTGGCCGGCCGTGGTTTTGAGCTGGGCGATAACCCGACGATCCCGGAGGTCACTTTTGAGAATGAGCATACGGTAGACTTGGGAAATATGCCGCTGCGTCTTTTTTTCGCCGGTAAGGCTGAGTCGGATGACGCGACAGCCGTTCATGTGGTGAACGAGGGGATCCTTATGAGCGGCGATACCGTGATGACGGGCAGTTTTCCAATATTCGGCCAACCGGTGTGGGACGAAGGACTACAGGACGGTGAATGGACCCAAACCATCTACAATCTTTTAAAGTTGAAGCCCAGCTGTATTATTCCTGGCCATGGACCGCTGGCACATGAAGCAGAAGTAAATCTTCTATTACGCATTCAAAAATATTTTCTGGACGAGGTCAGGAGCCTCACCGGGCAGGGGTATGATCTTAAACGCATTTTAAGCGATCTCGAACCTCGTCTACCCGACTGGATACGCGCTATTCCGCTGGTGTGGGGCACTCCGCGTTATGCGATCCTTCGTGTGTGGCGCGGAGCTACGCGCCGGGCTAAGGACGTGCAACCGGGTTGGCAACAGTTCAAGCCCAGCGCTATTCCGGCGGCAAGTCCCGAGAAGCTAGGCCAAAAGATCAGCGGCCAAGAAAGTGAAAATGATTTTATTTCCATGTCCTCGGAGGCCCAAGAGGGCGGGGACGCGGCGATGGGCCTTTCTATTTTGAAGAAAGGCACCCAGGTGTATGGCGGATCAGCCAGGATGCTTTCAATGTACGCTGAGGCGCTGATCAAAGCCTCCCGCGCCGAAGATTCGGTGCTCGAAAAGGGTGATTTTTTTAACGAGGCCCGCAGTGCGTGGGACCGAGCCCTGGAAATCGATCCAAGTCACGCGGAGTCTTTATTGGGGAAGGGTCGTTATCTGACGATGATGGCGTACCGCGGTGGCGATGACCCCAAACCGGGCATGAATCTATTAAGCAAAGTCCTTGAGCTCGGGCCGGAAGCCGGTCTTGCTTCAGAGGCCGAGTTTTATCTAGGGATGGGCTACCGCCGACTCGCCGATGAGGTGCGCGCCAAGGAACAGTTTAAAAAGAGCCTTCGATTAAACCCGGCGTTCACGCCGGCGGCCCTGGCAGGTCAATGCTGAGAAAGTGTCTAGTAACTATCCTGGTCGTGCTGATCTGCGTCGGAAGCGTGCATCTGGGAAGATATTTTCAGCCTAAGTTTAGCGTACCGGTAATTGAGGAGAAATACCGCCAGCGTTCGCGCGGAAATCCCAAATCACAGCTGTGGATCATCGAGTATCTGGATTTTCAATGCGAAGCCTGCCGGGAGTCGATCAGGCTGATGGATACTTACCTGACCAAGTATCCCAAGGATATGTATCTTGAGTTGCGTTATTATCCGCTGATCATGAATCATACCCACGCTCTCAAAAGCGCCATCTACTCTGAATGCGCATCGCGCCAGAAGAAATTCAGGCAATTTTCCGAAAAAATATTTGAAACACAAAGTGAATGGTTTCCCTCGGCAGAGGCCGAGAAGATTTTTTTGCGGCTAGCCCGTCAGGTCGGCATGGATGAAAGAACACTTGGCGCGTGCGTTGAGGACCCTTCGGTTCATAAGGCCATCATGAATGAGAAATCTGAGGGAAAATCGCTCGGCGTCAGGATGACCCCCACTTTTTTTGTCAACGGGGTTAAGATCGAGGGCCTGCCGGCGATGAAGGTTGAGCTTGAAAAATATTTTGCCGTGAAGAAAGAGGCGCAAAAGAAATGAAAAAAACGCCCCTGGTTTGTTTTTTGTTCCGTGTGGCTATCGGAGGCTTGTTTGTCTATTCCGGCTTTTCCAAGCTCATGGAGCCGTTGTCTAATTTTGTTGGTGTAATCTTGGGGTATCTGATCATCGGGCCGCGTCTTGCGTTCTGGGCGGCGCAGGTCCTTCCTTGGGCGGAGCTTTTGGCGGGTACTTTTTTTCTATTGGGTCTTTGGACTCGTCAATCGTTGGCGGTCATCGCCTTGATGTGCGCTGTTTTTTTTGCGGCGATCTTATCGACATATTGGCGGGGAATACCCTTGCATGATTGCGGCTGTTTTGGCAATGGTGCCCAGGCGCTACCGTTATGGACAACACTGGCGTTGGATGGTTTGATGTTGCTCGGGTTGTCTTGGATGTATTGGAAAAAAGATGAAACGCTTTTTTTAAGCTTGGACAAGAGTTTAAAGGCTTGAGAGGACAATAGGTCCGGTGGGGGAAGTAGAACCATCGCGCGGTTCTTTTGTCACGGTGAATTTATTAAAATTCCTAGTGGGGACGATCCCCCGGATGTCTAGATGGGCTTTTCCGTCATCCATTACTCTGAAAGTTCCTGCCGGCACCGGTCCGGATTCGTCGATCGCCCAGAACTCATAGGTCTCTTCCGGCAGAATTTTGGAAAGACCCTCGATCGTCAAGCACCCTCCGCAGGCTTTGGAATTCCACAAGAGCCAGACTTTAACTTTTTTTTCATCGGCGGTATCTTTGAATTTGATAGCACTCATGCCGGGGCTTTTAAATATTTCCTGCATCTGCTTATCGTGATCGGGCATTACTTTAGTGGTATTTTTCAATTTGACATAACCCGGGTTGTGAGGGTTTGCCGATTTAACAGAACGCGAATTAGCAGCTCCGGTTTTTGCCTTGGTTTTATCAACCCAGTAAGGATAGATAGCCGCGGTAATAGAGGCTAGCAGCCCAAGCGCCATCGCTAGGCGCGGTATCCACAGAGATTTCGCCGGCGATGTTGAAATTTTCTCCAATAGGCACGCTCGCACGTTTTCCGGGGGCGTAACCGGTTCAAGTGTATCGATCGTGAGCGGTTTATTTTCTTCGTCGCCGAGATGATCTTTTAGGCAGTCACGGGTTATTGTGATGACCCAATCTTTAGGTGTCCGGTGATCGGGAATAAAATTTGCAGCTTTTTGCCAGACAGTGTAAAATACGTCTTGTAAAATTTTCTCCGACGCTTTTTTTGATTTGACAACCCGGTGGATCACCCCAAAGGCGTCGGGAGCAAGAAGATCATAGAACTGAACAAACGCGTTTGGATTTCTTTGCGCAATCTTGTTGATTAAATGATTCAGATGATTTTCCTGTTTTGAGATCATGATATTTTATAACATAAGCGCAGTCCGATAGGCAAATTATTCAAAATTATACATTTTCTCTCAGGCACATAGAGTCAAAAGTGGCGATTAACGGAGCCGTTGGCGGGGATCTTATGCGATTTGTGTGGTTAGCCGGCGTGGTTTTTTTGACATTGACTGGCTCGACGGTTTCATGGGCGGATACTTATAACATAGACAAAGATCACAGCAGTGTGACTTTTAAGGTGCGCCACCTTCTCTCTAACACCGCGGGATCTTTCAAGGAATTTGAAGGAACATTTGTTTTTGATGCGGAAAAACCGGAGACTTGGAGCGCCAGCGGTATTATTCAGGCAGCCAGCATTGACACCAACGTCTCCGAGCGTGATAAACATCTGCGTTCAAAAGATTTTTTTGAGGTCGAAAAATATCCGGTCATTATATTTAAGACTGTAAGGGTGATCGACGCGAGCAAGGAAAGTGCCAAGGTTGAAGGACTGCTGACGATGCATGGGGTGGAAAAGCCGGTGGTGCTGGATGTGCAGATCCATGGTACGGGTATGGATCCATGGGGAAAAGTCCGCTCGGCTTTCACTGCCACGACCAAGATCAACCGCAAGGATTTCGGCATTGAATACAACAAAGTTCTTGAACAGGGTCAACTGATGCTGGGCGAAGAAGTATCTGTTACCCTTGAAGTGGAGGGGATTAAGGTTTGAAACTGCGGCCAATCGAAGGGGTAGCGCAAACGATCGTGTTGCTGGAAATATTTTCCCAAACAGTCTCATTAGCCCATGCCCGCTGAAAAGCTACGGCGTTCCGCCGGAGTTCTGACGCCTCTTTTCTCTATTTATTCAAAGAATAGTATCGGTGTCGGCGAGATCCCGGATCTGGCGTTGCTTGTTGACTGGTGTCTTAAATGCGGCCTGCGGCTTATCCAACTTTTGCCGATGAATGACGCGGGGTTCAGTTTCCGTCCCTACGATTCCGAAAGTTCTATCGCGCTCGAGCCGATGTATTTGTCTCTGCAAGAGATTCATGGAGTGGAGATGAAGGAGTTCGGCAAGGAGCTTGCCAAGCTGAGAAAAGATTTCCCCTGTGAAGGGCAGTTTTTTGATACGCGGATCAAAAAAGCCAAGATGGACATTCTCTGGTATATGTTCAGAAGAAGAAAAAAAACCGCCGAAAAGGATTTTGAGAAGTTTGCCGCCCAAAATAAGCGATGGCTCAAGCCCTATGCGCAATTTCGCGTGCTCAAGGATAGACAAGGGCTTTCGGCATGGATGAACTGGCCGGTTGAGTTCAGAGAACGCCATCCCGAGGCTTTGGCGGCTCTGGAAAACGACGAGGCCGAGAGTCTTCTTTTCTATCAGTGGCTGCAGTGGCAGATAGGACTTCAGTTTCGCAAGGTCAAAGAATATGCCAATAAAAACGGTGTTCAAATCATCGGTGATATCCCATTTCTGGTGTCGCGCGATAGCGCAGATGTATGGGTTGATCCCGCTTATTTCAAATTGAACCTTTCCGCGGGAGCTCCTCCGGACATGTATCTGGAGGACGGGCAAGAGTGGGGAATGCCTCCTTGTGATTGGGGGGTTATCAGCAAAAACAACTATGATTATTTGGCACAAAAATTACAGTATGCCGAGAATTTTTATGATTTTTTCCGAATTGATCACTTTGTCGGTGTGTTCCGGGTTTGGACTTTTCGGCGCGGTTTAGCGGATAAAGAAAAAGCTAAAACCGCCGTGTTCGATCCGGCCGATGAAAGCTTATGGGAAGAACACGGGCGGCGCATTGTTGAAGCGATGTTGCGCAGTACGCGGATGCGTCCCTGCGCCGAGGACCTGGGCTGTGTGCCCAAGTGTTCAGAGCGTGTGCTCGAGGATTATAATATTCCCGGGATGGATGTTCAGCGCTGGATGCGTCACTGGGAAACCACCAAGGAATATAAAACACCCAAAGAATATCGTCAGAATAGCATTGCTGTGATCTCCACGCACGACACCTCAACGTTGGAGGCGTGGTGGAAGTGGGAGGCGGGGGATGAGGGTGAGCGGCAAAAATTTTGGCAGTTCATCGGTCTTGAGGGCCAGTTTGACCCCGAGCCGTCTAAGAAGTTTGTTGAGGCATGCCTGCGCGCCGCCGTTCTCGCGCGCTCTGTTTTTAGCGTACAGCTTCTTCAGGATTGGCTGGCGTGGGGCGGTGTCCTTGGCGAAGTACAGAAGGATTACCGTATTAACAGGCCCGGTTTGGTGCATGATAAAAATTGGCGTATGCGTTTAGTGATCTCCCTGGAGGCCATGCAAAAGCTTCCGATCAATAAAGGGATTTTTGCCATTAACCGCGCATCGAAGCGAGTGTAATATAATGCCAGACCTTCATTGTGTATGCGGGATGAAATTCAATTCAACACCCAGA
>CAZAPB010000013.1:6532-16364 GCA_964486835.1 uncultured Planctomycetia bacterium | reverse complement strand
TCTCAAGTTTAATTATAGTTTACTAAATTTATACACGAATAGGCCCAAAAAGTCTAATAAATACCTCTTTACGTCCGGACCAAAAAACGTATAATGAGACTGTTTTTAATCTGGGCACGGAGAATTTATGGCAGAAAAAAATCTACCGTATGAAACGAAAATCACCAAAATCATCTCCCTTTCCAAGACAGTAAAGCACTTTGTGCTCACATATCGCAAGGATGCGGATGCGCACTTTGTTGCCGGACAATTCCTTCCGCTTTCTCACTTTATTCCCACCGTTTGCCGCGACAAAAACTGGAAAAGCGAGACCGCCTATGCTCAGGATATGGAAATGAATATTCCGCAAAAATTTATTCACTTCGAACAATTCACCTGATCCTTCTGTGAAATCCCGCACCGAGTACCTGACGTTCCACACCAAGAATAAGCGCGAATATATCAACATCACCGATAAGGTTCAAGAAGCCGTACGCAGTTCAGGAGTAAAAGAAGGCCTGGCGCTGGTAAACCCGATGCACATCACCGCCAGCTGTTATATCAATGATGATGAGCGGGGTTTAATCCAGGACTTTGATGATTTTCTCGAGAAAGTGGCGCCCTATGACCTGCATGGCTACCGGCATCACAAGACCGGTGAGGACAACGGCGATTCCCACTTAAAACGCCAGCTTTTCGGACGTGAAGTGGTAGTGGCGATCACCGAGGGAAAGCTTGACCTCGGCACGTGGGAACAAATATTTTACGCTGAGTTCGACGGCCAACGCCCCAAACGCGTTCTGATAAAAATTATAGGCCAATAACCTTCTGGGTTTCCTTGGCGAGGATGGGAGCTTCCTGTATCTTACGCGTTCGTTTAAGCTCGTAAAGTTTCTCATCTGCCATGCTCATCAGCTTGTCAATCGAGGGATTCTTGGCCGGATCGAACAGGCTGGACCCCAGGCTCAACGACAGCGCGTAACGCCGTCCGCTGTCGAGATTGAAGTTGTGGACAAATTCTTCCAAACGGCGGATATAAAACGCGTTATCCACCTGTGTTTCTGATACCACCAGCACCGAGTACTCGTCCCCCGCAAAACGCGCGATGATATCGCCCTCGCGGAATATGGTCTTCAAGATATTGGCGGTATCAATAAGGGCCATATCCCCTTCTTTGTGGCCAAACTGATCGTTGATCTCCTTCAAACCATCGAGATCGGCGAAGAAAAGTGTCAATTCGGTTTTTGTGCGGCGCGCCAATTTAAGCTGTTCCTCCGCTAGCGTCAGAAACCCGCGGCGGTTGTACAAACCCGTCAGCTCATCAGTGAGCGAGAGATTGCGGATCATCTCCTCAGAGCGGCGGCGAACGATCATTGAATACACCACGGCCGAAGCCAAAAGCGCGGTCAAAATAATAACCAACCCATAAATCCAGATCAGACTGCGCAATGCGATATTCCGCTCAATGAACGCAATGTCCACAGGCTGTGCCACCACGACTGCCCAACCATGCTTAGGTAATATTGTGTAGGCTGATATCTGTCTTTTTTTTTCGAGCGGCTGAGTATCGATGCTGATCCCCTTTAAGCCTCTGAGCGCTTTTTGCACTGAGGGGTCACTTGAGAAATCAACGATATCTCCCTGAGGGGAATACCGGGGGTGCGCGATAAGCTTGCCGGCTCTGTCAGCCACATACACGAAACCGGAAATCCCCACGTCAACTTCCTTGATCCATTGAAGCACCTGCTCAAGACGCACTTCTACGACCAGGATAGCCACAACGGTCTCGTCATCCGCGAGCACCGGTACGGCCACGCTGATCACGTTGCGTTGATAGGCGTCACCTTTGGGGTAAACTCCGGAAACGTATGATTTCCATCCCCGGCTAACCCCAACGTACCAGTCATAACCAGAAAAATTCTTGCCTTTGACACTCAACAAGCTAGGGGCATCAGCCATTTCGATGCCCTGAGGCGTCGTGAGGAGGATTTGATCCACATAGGAGAATTCCTGCGGCACCATTGCGACAACACGGATCGCCTCATCCCACTCGCCGCGCGCTACCGTCTGGCGAAACTTCGCGCGGCCGGCCATCGCTTTGGCCAAGTCCACAACACGGTCAATTTTTTCGCCAATGGTCAGGGCGGTCAATGAAGCGATTGATTCGCGGCGGGAAAGAACCAGCGTCGTCAGCTGGTTTTCCATCTGATCATAACTAAAAACTGTCACCAGTGCCACTGGGCTCATCAACGCAAACCATACCGCGGTGTACATCACCCAGGAAGGTTTCTTAGAGTGGTAGAATTCGGTGCTCATTAAGTAATATAGAT
Source organism: uncultured Planctomycetia bacterium (assembly GCA_964486835.1). GTDB lineage: Bacteria > Omnitrophota > Gorgyraeia > 2-02-FULL-51-18 > 2-02-FULL-51-18 > CAMDWQ01. The sequence continues at coordinate 14,055 of CAZAPB010000013.1, read as the reverse complement.
TAGGCACACCAGCAAAGAGTGTCAATCTATTAATTGAAGATGAGACCTCGAGCACGCCAATCCCTGCATGATTCTCCTTCGCCCCACTTGTCATTTTACGAAAAAAAATGACAAGCGGGGCTTCGCAGAGGCGAGCGTCCTTCTTCGAAGACCTGTTAGGGCGAAATCTCGCCGAAGCAATAATTCATATCACCCCTGGCCTGCACGCGGTCTTCTGCGAAGGCGGATAAAAAATTTCTAATGCCGCGGACAAGTCTGGTAATATACTTTTCATGATCTCGTTAAAAAAAGAACTCGAAAAACGCATACTTGTGCTGGACGGCGCCATGGGCACGATGATCCAGACGCACAAACCCGACGAGGCGGTTTACCGCGGAGAGCGTTTCAAGAACCACCGCTGTTCCCTCAAGGGAAACAATGACCTTCTGTCGCTGACACAGCCACAAATGATCGCCGGCATCCACCGCCAGTATCTGGAAGCGGGCGCCGATATTATTGAGACCAACACGTTCAATTCCAACCGCATCTCGTTGGCGGATTATCAAATGGAAGAACTCGCTTACGAGCTCAATTTCGCATCGGCGCGGCTGGCTAAACAAGTGGCGGATGAATTTTCGCTCAAGGATCCGTCCAAGCCACGTTTTGTCGCAGGCGCATTGGGCCCCACCAACAAAACCGCTTCTCTTTCACCCGATGTCAACGACCCGGGCTTCCGCGCGGTAAATTTCGACGGTCTGGTGGAGATCTACACGGAGCAAACACGGGGCCTGGTCGAGGGTGGCGTCGATCTACTGCTGATTGAAACGGTATTCGATACGCTCAACGCCAAAGCGGCTATTTTTGCCGTCAGACAGTTCCTGAAAAAAATCGGCCGAGACCTGCCGCTTCTGGTCTCAGGCACTATCACCGATGCTAGCGGTCGAACCCTCTCAGGTCAAACTGTTGAGGCCTTTTTTTACTCTATACGCCACGGAGATTTGACGGCCGTGGGCCTAAACTGCGCACTAGGCGCCAAAGAACTGCGGCCATACATCGCCGAGCTCTCAAACATTGCCGATACGTTCGTGATCGCCTATCCCAATGCCGGCTTGCCCAATCAATTCGGCGAATATGATCAGGGTCCCGGCGATATGGGCCATGTCATCGAGGATTTCATCCAAAGCGGGTTTGTCAATATCATCGGCGGCTGTTGTGGCACAACCCCCGCGCATATTCGCAAGATAGCGGAGCTGGCCGCGAAAGGGGCTCCCAGAAAAATTCCCGCACGCGAACCATGGACCCGTCTTTCAGGTCTTGAGCCTCTTGTGATGCGTCCCGACAGCAACATGATCAGCGTCGGCGAACGCACCAACATCACCGGCTCACCCAAATTTTCCAAGATGATTCTTGCCGGCGACTTCGAAGGAGCGCTTTCGATCGCCCGCCAGCAGGTAGAAGCCGGCGCGCAGATCATCGACATCAATCTGGACGAAGGAATGCTGGATTCGGAAGCCGCCATGGTCAAATTTCTCAATCTTATCGCGGCTGAGCCGGATATCGCGCGCGTGCCGGTGATGATCGACTCTTCCCGATGGAGCGTCCTTGAGGCCGGACTCAAATGCCTTCAAGGCAAAGGCATTGTCAATTCACTCAGTCTTAAAGAGGGCGAGAATAAGTTTATTGAACAGGCGCATAAAGTACGCGCGCTCGGCGCCGCGGCGGTCGTGATGGCTTTTGATGAAAAAGGCCAGGCCGATACAGCGGCGCGAAAAAATCAGATAGCGGCGCGATCGTTTAAACTCCTGACTGAAAAAGCGGGATTTGCTCCCGAGGATATCATTTTTGATCCCAACATCCTCACGGTCGCAACCGGCATGGACGAACACAATAATTACGCGGTCGAATTCATTGAAGCGGCCCGCACATTAAAATCCTCCTTCCCTCTTTGCCATATCAGCGGCGGAGTCAGCAATATCTCGTTCTCGTTCCGCGGCATCAACAAGATCCGCGAAGCGATGCACTCGTCTTTCCTGTATCACGCCATGAAAGCCGGCATGGATATCGCGATCGTCAACGCGGGGCTGGTAACGATCTATGACGAGATTGATAAAGATCTTCTGTCGCACGTGGAAGATGTCCTGCTGAACCGCCGTTCGGATGCCACTGAGCGGCTTTTAAAATTCGCCCAAAACTTGAAAGATGACAAAAAATCTGCGATCAAGGACGAGGCCTGGCGAAAAGCGCCTGCCAAAGAACGCCTCAGCCACGCCCTCGTTCATGGCATCGCCGATCACATCGAAGCCGACACCGAGGAAGCCCGCCGGCAATTCCCTCATGCGATCAACGTGATCGAAGGCCCGCTCATGGACGGCATGAACATCGTCGGCGATCTTTTTGGCTCGGGCAAAATGTTTCTTCCGCAGGTCGTCAAAAGCGCGCGGGTAATGAAAAAATCTGTCGCTTACCTGACTCCCTTTATTGAAAAGGAAAAAAATTCAGGCGGTAGACACTCCGCCGGCAAGATCGTGATGGCCACCGTCAAAGGTGATGTCCACGATATCGGTAAAAATATAGTCAGCGTTGTTTTAGGCTGTAACAATTATCAAATCATCGACCTGGGCGTGATGGTCCCTTCGGAAAAAATACTGGAAACCGCGCGACGGGAGAACGCTGACATCATCGGTTTAAGCGGCCTGATTACCCCCTCGCTCGATGAAATGGTACATGTCGCTAAAGAAATGCCGCGCGAAGGCTTCAAGATTCCGCTTCTGATCGGCGGCGCCACGACCTCCCCGGCTCACACGGCGGTCAAGATTGCGCCTTGCTACGACCAGCCGGTGATACATGTCCACGATGCCTCTAAGAGTGTAACCGTGGCAGGAAGTCTTTTGTCTTCCTCAGCCAAAGAAGGTTTTGTTGCTGAAAAGAAATCTGAGTACGATAGGATCCGTGCTGAGCAAGCCGGCAGAAGATCGGCGGCGCGGTCTTTTGCCATCGCACAGGCGCGCGACAACCGCTTCGCCTGCGAATGGGCTAAAAATCCGGCCACCAAACCTTCATTTATCGGTGTAAAATCATTCGATAATTTTTCACTGGAGGCTATCAGCCAAAAGATCGACTGGTCGCCTTTTTTTCACACCTGGGAGCTTCGCGGCCGCTATCCGAACATCCTCAAGGACAAAACCGTAGGCGAGACGGCCAAAAAACTTTTCAGTGATGCCAAAACACTTCTTGATCGTATCCTGCGCGAAAATCTCCTGCGCGCGCGCGGTGTCATCGCCCTCTACCCGGCCAACAGCGCAATGGATGACATTGAAATATACCAGGATGAGTCGAGGCAAAATAGAATACACACCTTTCATTTCCTGCGGCAACAGATCCACAAAGAAAAGGGCGATCCAAGCTTCTCGCTGGCCGACTTTGTCGCGCCCAAAGATTCTGGTGTGCGCGATTACATGGGCTTCTTTGCGGTGACATCCGGCATTGAGCTAGACAAGCTCGTGAAAACATTTGAAAAAAACCACGACGACTACCAGTCCATCATGACCAAAGCGCTGGCCGACCGGCTAGCCGAAGCGTTCGCTGAGCTCATGCATGAAGAGGTCAGGAAAAAATACTGGGGCTACGCCGTCAGCGAATCACTATCGGTGCAGAATTTAATCGCAGAAGAATACCGCGGCATTCGTCCCGCCCCCGGCTATCCGGCCTGCCCGGACCATACCGAGAAAAACACCCTTTTTGAACTGTTGCAAGCCCAAAAGAACGCCTCCATAACCCTAACCGAAAACTACGCGATGCTTCCGGCTTCCTCCGTTAGCGGTTTCTATTTCGCTCACTCCCAGGCCAAGTATTTTGCGGTAGGCCGCATCGAAAAAGATCAGGTAGAGGATTATGCGCGGCGCAAAAATATGGACATCAGAACCGCCGAAAAATGGCTTGCCCCCAATCTTAACTATGAAGTTTAGTCAAAGAGGCTCGGCGACGCTCGTTATTTTGGTATTATCCATGTTGATCGGCATGGCCATTTTTATATATTATCTGTCGCACCTTCCCAACCAACGCGTCAGCGCCAATATAGAACCGGGCCCAGACACCTCAACAGAGAAAAAAACATACGAACTTCAAGGGGATCTTTTCAAGCTCTACACTTCCCTTGACGGTTTTGAGGCGATGAAGAACCGCCGCAAATACCTTCAGGTGCTTCAGAGCGCAGAGAGAAAGCTAATGCAGCTGGACAGCCTTTGGGATGCTAAAAGCCGCAAACAAAACGCGGTCTTTGACGGCATGAGAAGCGGACTCAACGAATATTATGAAGTACGTTTCACGCCGGAAGAGAAGCTTCAGATACTTTCACGCAAATTCGGCCTACCGGTCAATAAACTACGGCGCCTGAAAGCAAACCTTGAGATCATGTTCACCGAAGAATTGGCCGAAAAGTTCGCTCCCGCTGAGGAACCCCAATACAATGAAGCGACCCCCAAAAACCAACCTCAGACATCGCCTGACGAGGTTGCCAAATAAATGCCCCATTTCAATCAGCAATATTATATACTTCTATTGACATGAGTTCACGCAGTCACGAAAAAAGAGCTTTTCAAAGAATCAAAGTCGAATGCGAAATCAGCTTCGCTATCGGTCCCGAGGCGGATATTCGAAAAAGAAATTATCTGGTCACACAAGTCAGAAACCTTTCCACTGAGGGAGTATCGTTTGAGTCGTCCAAAGAACTACTGCCTGGCACTTTTCTTCATCTAAAGTTCAATTTTACGGAAAAACTGGTTGTGTTAAAAGTAAGGGGTGCAGTAACCAGGTGCGCTTCCACGAATCACGGCGGTTATGTTATCGGCGTCAAATTCTTCGGCTCAGCTTCGAGCCTTTCTAATTTATTTGTACGCTGTCTTTAAGTTTGAATCCAAGTGATACCTGGCCAGACAAAAAAAGAGCGCCACACTGCCCAGCACCGGCATCCCCCACCAGCCGGCCGGATGATAAATCAGCCCAGCCGTATATCCGATAAAAGCCGTCCATAAGCCTGCGATCAGCGCACGACGCGTAAGCGGCTTTAAATCAGCATCCCCCAGCGCCAAAAATCCGGCCGTGAACATTAAAAAAAGAACCGTGTAATGATGCATCTCGGAAACGGGAGAGAAAAAAAGCATCAGAGAAGAGAAAAGCGAATAAATCGCAAACTTACTTTTTTTGTCATATCTTGCGCCGTGATGGAAAAAAAACGCAAGCATCACCAAAGATAGAGCCGCGGCGGCTTTCATGAGAACCGGGGTCAAATGGTCCGGACTGACAAAAAGTTTTTGTTCGCTCCCCCAAAACAAACGCATCACTAGCGCATACAAAGACTGATTGTCAGGAGCAAAAGGCGTCACCGCTTGATGCCAGGCATGACTTTCAAACGGACGGCTTGAGGTGGCTTGTCCGGCGATATGCAGCCACTCAACGAGCAGTGCCTGATTTCTTTGGAAACCGATGCATAGTGAGGGCAGGATATACACAAAAAATAGCGCGCCTATCGCAGTCCACAAGCACATCACCCATTCTCTGCTGAGGATAAAAAAGAAAATAATAAATGCCGCCGGAGACGGCTTTAAAACAATCGCAAGCGCGAGAAGAATTCCTGCGGTCATCGGCCGTTCTTTAAGATGAAAATAAAAGACCGCAATAATCAAAAACAGAGCCAATACCCCCACCTGCCCGCGCGCCAATGTATGCATCAGGCACGGCAACGTAAGTGCGTATCCCGCAATCACGGCCCGTCTAGCACCGGGATATTCAGCAAACATCCTAAGCATCAAAGAAACAGATCCGTACAACGCGGCCAGTGACAGTGCGTACCAAGAAATGACCAGCAGCGGCAAAGGCAGGCGCGCAAGCGGAGATAGAGCAATAGCTAGAAGCGGCGGATAGAGGTAGTTCCAGCCACGGCTGTTCTGTGCCGCATAAATATCACTGCCGTCGCGGATCGCTTCCCCTGCGGCCAAATACACGGTCAGGTCCGTGCGCTTGGGAATCTCGAAACCGCCACGGTACACCACAGAGACTCCCAGCCCCAGAAAAAAAACCAGAACGGTCCAATAAAATAATTTATTTCTAGTCAGAAAAATATCAAGGAGAGAGTAAAAGAAGCTCAATCAGGCCCTTAGTTAAAGCTTTGGTTTTTCCAGTGATCATCCATCAAACGGCGAATGTCGCCCTCGGCTGAGCGCATCACCTGCGAAGCCACGAATATAAGCACCGAGAACTGCCAGCAGTCTTCGGGCCCGACGATAAGCCCTGAATGCACGTTCTCATTGCGCTGAAGCATTGCTTTATGCTCTTCAATGTTCTTGGACAGGTTCCCCGCCTGCACTTCTATTGAAGAAGTGACGTTGTTGTATTTCATCGACGGGAAAGAAACTCCTCGGATAAGAAAGAAATTGGTAAGCGTGTTCTCGCTAAATTGCATATCCTTCTCAAAATCAAACCCCTCGAAATGCGGCATCTGGTACGGCAGGATAAGAGCCGGTTTTTCAACCATCACCTCGCCTTTGCGCACAACGGTATCGCCCATATTGACAGACGACTCCGACAGACAGATGTACGGAAGATGCGTCGCCGCATGAGATAAAAGCGGCTGTACTCTCGGGCGAACGATCTCCGTTTTTTTAAGCGCTTTTTCCCAGAAATCCTCTATGCTCATAATCCCTCGTATCTTGATGTTGACATAATCAGTTCGAAACGTTCAGGTATACGCGTTGCTAACCTGAATTTTTTCGCAGGTACTCAAAACCATAAAGGCCCGTGCCATGCCCGTCGCTCCAGTCGATATGAACCGCGTACCGTCCTACCAAACCGATGGACAGCGCCTTGATTTCCTGAGGCACCAATTCAGGTCTGAGTGTGCGCTCACCGGTGATCTCATTCACACACGCCGCACAGGGGCATAAAAGACGTAGCTGACGCGCGGCAAACTTACTGGACTTGCCGTCGTTCCACAGAATCGATATCTCAGAGGACCCCGCCGGACTTACCTGCAGCGGCGCCAATTTTTTTTCGCCGTGCTTGCGGCGGTGATCGATCTGCGCTATCATTTTTTGGCAGATCATTAAGAAAGCCTTTGCGGGCTCACTGTCAGGCTGACTCAATACGATCGGAGATCCTGCATCGGAAGACGCGCGCACCGAACTTGTCAAAGGCACATCCCCCAGAAAGGGAATCTCAAGTCTCTCCGCCGCGTTTTTTGCCCCGCCTTTGCCGAATATCTCCTCGCTATGCCCGCAATGACCGCAGGTATAGCTGGCCATATTCTCAATGATCCCTATCACAGGTGTATTAAGCTTGTCGAACATCATGATGGCCTTCTGCGCGACGTTCCAAGCCAGGTCTTGCGGCGTCGAAACGATCACGGCGCCGGTCAGCGCGATCGTCTGGCAAACGCTCAGTTGTACGTCGCCGGTTCCCGGCGGCAGATCAATCACCAAATAATCAAGATGGCCCCAATCAACCTGCGAAAGAAAATCCACGCGGACGCCATGTGCCTTGCCATATTCGGC
>CAZAPB010000013.1:0-6522 GCA_964486835.1 uncultured Planctomycetia bacterium | reverse complement strand
ATTTTGTTCAGCATCGGTCCGCGCCAGATCACCGCCTCACGAGGAGGCACAAAAAAACCGGCCGAGATGACCTTGATGCCGTCCTTTTTTACGGGCAGTACACGGTCCTCCCGGGTCATCGGCTTTTCAGTGATGCCCATAAGCGCCGGGATGCTGGGGCCGTAAATATCAGCGTCCAAAAGCCCGACTTTCGCGCCCGTTCTGGCCAGCGAGACGGCTAAATTAACACTCACCGTTGATTTGCCGACACCGCCCTTGCCGCTGGCAACCGCAATAATATTTTTTATATCCGGAAGATTCATCTCACACCCTTTCGAAGCGCGTTATTATACCACGCGCTCTGCGACAAAAGTGACAACCCGAGAAAAACCGCTACAGGGAACAGATGCACGACCAATCGGTCCAAACTTGTATTCAGATGATAGTTTAGATCCAACTTGGTCATGCAATAGATGCCGGCATACCCCAAATGGGCTGCCCAGAGAAAAACCGTGACCAATAAATTCTCCGGCCGCGCCAGTTTCTTTATTGATGCCAAATAAATAAGAAAAAGTATCCCCCAGTTATAACTCCAGTGGTTATCGATAAAAACCTCGGCCCACCAGGCACGGGCGATCATTGCGATGCGCTGCCATTTATCCGGACACGCAAACCAGCCTGTCAGATGCGAATAGGATATCATTTCGTCTGAACCCCGTGCCGTCATACGAAACAGAAGGGAAATAGCTAAAAAAACAGAAGCACCAACGGCAAACGCGCGCAAGATACGGCCACAGCCGGGATCTCTTCGCCGAAGAATCAGCGCCGCCGATAACCCAAGACCGGCTGCCACAAACATCAAACACCCTTCACTTTTGACAAATGTACCCATCCCCAGAACAGCTCCGGCTGTCAGCGCCGCCGAGGGCAAGCTATCTTTGACAGCAAAATATAAGAAAACTACGCCCGCAAGACTAAAGTAAGCGACAATAGCATCCGCATATTGCGACGAGCACAAGCCCGCCCAATGCGGGGCTGAAATAAGGAATAACGCAGGCAACCACGCGGGCTTGAGGTCTAGCTTTTTAGCGGCGGCGATCAACAAACCGGCGCAGGCAATGTTGATCATGGCAAAAAAGATAAAAGTCGCCGCCACGCTCTCCCCGCCTCCGATCATCCATGCCCATGAAAGTACCAAAGGATACAAGAGGGGATACGCCGGATGCGAATACGCGACAACCGGTTCAAAAATACTGCGCCAGTGTCCGGAATAGATAAAACGCGCCTTCAATTTCCATATTGCCCATACATCCAGACCCGTGCCATATCGTGCTTTAAAAAATAGAATAGCGAACAAGAAGAATGAAAGCATCAGCAAAGCTACTTCCATTGCCGAGAAACTTGAGTGAGCGGCCCGCGAAATCGGCAGGCTTGATCGTCGCCGCCAAAACTGTAAACAGAGTAAACACAAAATAATCGCCTGAGAAATCCAACACAGGCTGCCAACGAAAAGAAGCTCTAAAAACATCAAAGACGCTGCGGTGCCAAATCCTAATGCCGGCGCCGCAAAAAATCTGAGTCCATTCAACGGATCGTTTTTATCCGTCGCATACAAAAAGAAACCAGTCGCGATCAAAATGCAATAAGCTAGAAATACACCTATAATCATGGCAACGCCTCTTGGTCCATTCTTAGCGCCAGTGCCATCCCGCCTTCATGCTCGACAATCTTAAGCCTGGCCGATAACGCGTATTCATTGGCGGCCTCCTCCGAAATGAAATCCAGAAATACACAAACACCGCCGATCGAGGAAACTAAAACCGGCGCCAAACCATACTGGGCTATAAATTCAGCTTGTCCGGCATCTTCGCCGGGCCGACTTTGTCTTATATAGGAGATAGCTTGCGTAAGCGGCCTATGCCCAAAACGTTCAAGAATGCGTGGCACCCATACCCTGAGCTCTGAACCCGGCTCTTGCCGGGACTCAAAGATCGCAGGCAAATCAAGATTTTTACGAATCTGAGTCACCAGACCGAGCGCCATAGAAAGAATCGCCGCAATCAAAAAAAACCATAACACAAAGCGCTTCATCGGGTTAGAAATTGCTCCTTTAAAATCCAAATAATTGTTGAAAAACCGCAAAAAAAGATTATACTAAATGGTATGTTAGTCTCAAACCAAATTCACAACGCTCTACCCCTAATGTGCACGACGATCGCGATATGGCCGGTCGTCAATGCGTCGTTTTGTCATTATCGCATGACTAAGCGCATGCCGGGTAGCGGGTTGGAAGGTGGTTTAGCTAGCTAAGTAGTCTAAACAACGAAGCACCAAAAACCCCCGCTACCTCGAAAAGGTGGCGGGGGTTTTTGTTTGGTAGCACACAACATAGGAGAAATAAAATGCTAAGAACCATGGTTAACACAGAAGGCCGCATCGGGTCCGTCAAGCATCCGGTCCGTCTTACGGCTCTCCTCTATCTCAAGGAAGCTATTCTCAAAGAACGCTATGAGATCTGCGCCGAAGTGATCGCGCTGGCACAGGAGTTCGGAGCCACCAGCTCTGAAGTCCAAGCCCTGCTCGAAGACCCAAGACGCAGTCCCGGATAGTCCGGTAAGCAAGTCGCCGGTGTTAGTTTGTGATCCAAGCTAACACCGGTTTTTTATTGTTTAGCCCCCTAACCTATGATTCAGCATTAAAGCTCTCTGCTCTTTATGTGCTGCGTCGGTTGTGGGTATTCTTCTCATTCGCTTGGACCTTGAGCGGCAGATTGCGGACTGTCAGAAAGGTAATAGGCCACCTTTGGACGCTCACTGCGAAGAACACCCACAGCCGACGCATCGAGGATTTTTTTTAATAAGAGCATTACCCAGCACTGCGCGGGTGGTGTCGGGCGGGGCGCCCCGTTTTTTTTCGTGAAGCATTACACGAAAAAACAATGGGGCTGACCGACGACAGGCCGCAACTTCTTGTTGCGGCACGCCTCGCGGCGCTTGTGGACAGCTCCGTCGAGGGCAGGACCCGCGAGACTCTTGGATAGTAGTAGAGGCTAAACTATTACTTTTTATTTGACGGCTAAGGCGACTTCAAGGTCCTTGGTCAGCTTGTCGGACATCGGGTCTTCGGGGGAACCGTAACGAGCGATCACCTTTCCATCGCGGCCCACAAGGAACTTATTGAAATTCCAGCTGACATCCCCGTCAAAACCCGCTTCTTTGGTCAGATACTGATACAGAGGATCCATATCTTTGCCTTTGACACTGATCTTGGAGAACATTGGGAATGTTGTGTGAAATTTTAGACTGCAAAATTCCTTGATCTCTTGATTGGTGCCCGGCTCCTGCCCCATAAAATTATTCGCGGGGAACCCGAGAACTTCAAACCCCTTATCGTGATATTTCTCATACAACGCCTCAAGCGCTTTGTACTGAGGCGTAAAACCACATTTGGACGCCGTGTTCACGATCAAAAGTACCTTACCCTTGTAATCTGCCAGCGACTTTACTGTTCCGTCGATATCCGCCATTTTAAAACTGTAAATTTTAGACTCGCTCATATTTCCCTCCTCCGCGTATGCAATTGGCCCCACGAACGCTAACATTAGAAAAAACGATACGATTTTTTTCATTACCCCTCCATTAAATCTCACAAGCAACGCCATTCTAAATTGCTCAAGGCGTCAGTTGCGAGTGTTCTCCGCAGGGAGCCTGCCTGCCGGCAGGCAGGCATCCAAAGGCGGCCTATTATCTTTCTGATAGTCCGCAATTTGCCGCTCAAGGTCCAAGCGACTGAGGAGAATACTCGCAAGTGACGCCAGCACCCACATAAAAAATTTAATAACTCGCGATCACCGCGTTCGGATGATCTTTGGATACGTCCATCATACGGCGCAATGTTTTTTCAGCCCGCACGCGAATAGGTTCGGGTATTTCGATTTTGTATTCAAGATTTTCCAGCGCGTGCGCGACCCAGCCCAGAGTCGTCATCTTCATCGTCTGGCAGACAAACTGCTCCGTCGGCATCACAAAACGCTTGGCCGGAAAATCCTTTTTGAGCTTGTAGATCAAGCCGATCTCGGTGCCAATGATAAAAGTATCCGCCTTACTTTTGGCGATAAACGACGAATAACCGCTGGTCGAGCAAACATGGTCGGCCAGGTCAATAACATCCGGCGGACATTCGGGATGCACGATGAAAGGTGCCCCAGGGAATTTCTTTTTGGCCAAAATCACATCCTGCACGGTAATACGAATATGCGTCGTGCAAAAACCCTGCCAGAGGATAATCTCCTTTTCGGGGCAAAAACGCTGGACATAATGACCCAAGTTCTTGTCGGGGACAAAAAGTATCTGCTTTTGCGGGAGGGATTTGACGATCTGGATCGCATTGGCTGAGGTGCAGGCAATATCGCTATCCGCTTTGACCTCGGCGGAACTGTTCACATAGCAAACAACGGCGGCATCGGGATACTCCCGGCGTTTCTGACGCAGTCGCTCAGGCGTGATCATCAACGCCATCGGGCAATCAGCCTCCCGCACCGGCAGGATCACGGTTTTCTCAGGGTTTAGGATCTTGGCGCTCTCAGCCATAAAATCCACGCCGCAGAAAACAATCATGTCATACCCGGTCCCAACCGTCGCCTTGGACAGCGCCAAAGAATCGCCCAGGATATCCGCCACTTCCTGAACTTCGTAATTCTGATAATTATGCGCGACGATATAAGCATTGCGCTCTTTTTTCAGGCGCAGTACTTTTTCGCGAAGTTTTGCTTTTACTTCCTTGCTGTTGGCTTTATCCAGAATACCCAGTTGCATCGTGTTATTCTCCGCTATTGGCGTCTTGAAATCAAACTTGCACGACCTCGCGCACTTCGGGGATCAGCGACTTAAGCCGGTTCTCAACCCCCATCTTCAGCGTCATGACTGAACTCGGGCAAGTACTGCAAGATCCCTGCAGGTGAAGCGTCACGATCCCGTCATCATAACCGCAAAAAGTGATGTCCCCTCCGTCCATCGCCACGGCAGGACGTATCTCATCATCAAGTATCTGGCGTATCTTCTTCTCGATTTCACTGCTTCCGCCCCCATGCGCCTGGGCGGCAGCCGCCGTCCGCTCGGGAAAACTGATCTTTCCGGAGGCGAATATATTTTTCATCGTGATGATGATCGGCTCGACCATGAGGTTCCAGTTGGCGCCCGGCGCCTTGGTCACGGTCACAAAATCCCGTCTGGCCATGACCCCAAGAACATTATCCAGCTCAAACAGAGCTTTTGGCAGTTCGGCACCTTCCGCCTTTTCTTTGTCCGGAAAATTCATCGAACCATTTTCGACCAAAACGCGGTTCACAGTGAACTTAAGCGTATTGGGGTTGGGCGTAACTTCGGCCCGGATATCTATCGGTAAAGCGTTGGCATCCATATCTATTCCTCCGTCGTGACCTGTTTCTCTGTTTGAGCATTCTCTTTTAAAGCTTCTTCAAGCGCCCTCCAGGCCAACGTAGCGCATTTGACCCGGATAGGATAATTCCGCACACCTTCAAAAAGTTTGAGTTTACCAACCGCCTCCCGCTCCTGGGTCGATACATTCTCGCGGGTCAGAAGATGGATAAAAGCATCCTTGAGCTTGCGCGCCTGATCACTCCCATTTCCCTCGATGGCAGCCGTCATCATCGAAGCACTGGCTTTAGAGATAGCACACCCGCTTCCCTCAAAACCTATTTTTTGGATAACCCCTTTTGCGTCCCGCTTGAGATAAACATAATAATCATCACCACAAAGCGGATTAACCCCATGCGCGAAAGAAGTGGGGTGCTCGATCTTTCCATAGTTCTTGGGACGCCGGTTGTGATCCAGGATCACCTCTTGGTAAAGATCTCCCAGACGAGCATCGCCACCCGCGCCGCCGGGGCCTGTCATTTGAACACCTTCAGAACCTTTTTTATTCCCTCAACAAGCGCGTCCGCCTCACCCCTGGTATTGTAAAAAGAAAATGAAGCCCTCGTGGTGGCTGGTACACCGAATCTTTTCATGACAGGCTGAGCGCAATGGTGACCGGCGCGTACGCAGATACCATATTCTCCCAGCACGGTTCCCACATCGTGCGGATGGATATGGTCTAGCACGAACGAGATCAGACTCTCCTTTTCGGGAGCGGTGCCGATAATTCTAACCTTCGGCAGTTCTTCTATTTTTTTGGTCGTGTATTTCAAAAGATCGTTCTCCTGCCGGCTAATGGCCTCAAAACCAATTCGCTCCAAATACTCAATCGCAGTGCCCAAACCGATGATCTGGGCGATCGCCGGCGTGCCCGCTTCAAATTTTGCCGGGGGCTTGGCATAAGTCGTTCTCTCAAAGCTAACCGTCTCGATCATGTCACCGCCGTACTGGTAAGGATCCATCGACAAAAGATGTTTTTGCTTTCCGTAGAGCACTCCAATGCCTGTGGGGCCGTAGACCTTGTGCCCCGAAAAACAAAAAAAGTCACAATCCAAATCCTGAACATCAACTCTCCGGTGCGGCGCGCTTTGTGCTCCGTCTATCAGCA
>CAZAPB010000012.1:15097-17148 GCA_964486835.1 uncultured Planctomycetia bacterium | reverse complement strand
TGAAGGTCACAAGCCTTATGTGAGTTTATTATCAAATTGCTAGCCACAAGTCAATAAACAACTTATGAATTGCCATTTAATTATGGCAGAGGGACTGGGATTCGAACCCAGGGACCCGTTTTACCAGGTCAGTCACTTAGCAGGCGACTGCAATCGGCCTCTCTGCCATCTCTCCTAAAATCTACCAAGCAAAATTTAGGACCTCGAGCCTTGCAACGCAAGGCGAAAGGTCACTAATAACTTAAAATCTAGACATCCAACCAAAAATTTTAGAACAAACAGCCCTAGTCTCTGCGCGCTTCCTGTATCTTGCGCACCATACGGGTGATGAAATTTCTCGGCATGACGCGGACCAGTTTGGCTACAATCCTGTTCTTGAATCCAGGAATAACAATGATCTCGCCCCTTTTCATCCCCTCATAGCCTGCGCGTGCTACCGCCTCCACATGCACGTTCAGTTGGCTACTGAAGCGCATCGACTTGGTCATCCCCGCGGCGGCGCGAAAATTGGTCTCCGTCGGGCCCGGACAAAGCGCCGTTACGGTGACCCCTGTCCCCCGCGTCTCATTAGCGATCGCTTCCGAAAAAGACAGCACAAATGCCTTGCTCGCGTAATAAACCGCCATCAACGGCCCCGGCTGGAAAGCAGCCGTCGAGGCAACATTTAGTACCCTTCCTTGTCGATGTTGTATCATATCTTTTAAGAACAGTTTGGTCAATTGGACAAGCGCGACAACGTTGAGACTCATCATTCGGACATCGTGGTCAAAATCCGCTTTCCAGAATTCGCCATAGCCGCCGAAACCGGCATTGTTGACCAAAATATCGACACGGATATTCTCCCGCGAGAGCTCATCATAAATTTCCCGACAAGAAGCAATAACCGATAAGTCTTTAGTAATCACTTTCACCTTGATACCATGCCGAGACGACAGCTCAGACGAGAGACTTTCCAACTTGTCTTTGGAACGCGCTACCAACACCAGCGAATGACCATGGGCCGCCATGAGCTTGGCCAGTTCAAGACCAATACCACTGGAGGCACCCGTAATAAGAGCGTAGCCATCAAGAGCGTTATTAGATTCCATAAGGAAAGCCGGCTCAACAGACATAATTGGTTACTATGCTGTCATTCTTAGGTTTGTGACCTGGGCCATGTTTACCGTGGTCGTTGACCACAACACGATACCTGAAAAGATCTTTTAGAAGAATCCCATCGTCCGCCCGAGAACCCTTGCTAATTAAATAGATCTGCACTTTTGCACACTCTCCGTCATAACACCTAACATTAGTTAAAAGCCTTCTGGCCTTCTACTATTTATAACAGATTACCTGCCAGAGGCAGAGAGTCTAATGGAAAATCTTAGCAAATTATTCATTTCAAGGAAATTATTTAGACATTCTTTGTTTTATCATCGTTTGGGTTACACATCATCACCGGGGCCAATGGTGAGATCATCTATAATTCAAGAGCACTTTGCAGATCCAACCCTACGCATCGCACATAGACAAAAATCTATGCCACCGAATAATGCACTGAATTATTTAGACGTATATAATTGAAATTGCGATCGAACGTACTCAGTTTTAACGGAAGAATTTAGAACACTACAGCCAACTCTAACCATTTATAAGGCAAGCCCGGGGAAATTCACCCCGGACCCCCTCATAAAGGTTAACCAAATCAAAATGTCACAATTCTTCGTATCAATCTTATTAAAATAGGCTTCTTCTCTTTGACGAACTTGCCTTATTGCTAGTTTTGCTGTTGGTTGTGGTCTTTCCCTGGTTATCCATCTTAACCATTGTATTGATCGTGTTCTTATCAAGCTTAGCAACGGCACCAAGCTCTTCATTATTCATCTTGGCAACTGTTTCCATCGTCTTGCGATCCATTTTGGCCGCAGCGTCGATAGTCCTTTTATCCATCATCCCAACTGTCTTAATGGAGTTAGCATCCATTTTTGCGACCATCGCAAGAGTATTCTTGTCCATCATCCCAACTGTCTTGATGGAGTTAGCATCCATTTTTGCTACCGTTGCAAGAGTAT
>CAZAPB010000012.1:0-14997 GCA_964486835.1 uncultured Planctomycetia bacterium | reverse complement strand
TCTTGTCCATCATTCCAACTGTCTTGATGGAGTTAGCATCCATTTTTGCTACCGTCGCAAGAGTATTCTTGTCCATCATTCCAACCGTCCTGATGGAGTTAGCATCCATTTTTGCTATTGTCGCAAGAGTCTTCTTGTCCATCATTCCAACTGTCTTGATGGAGTTAGCATCCATTTTTGCTACCGTTGCGAGAGAATTCTTGTCCATTTTAGCAACTGTCGCAATGGTCCGGTTATCAAGCTTTGCAATTGTCTCCATCTGACTCGGAGTCAACTTAGAGGCAATCCGCGCTGCCTGAGCACCTCCGCTCTCCGCAGCTTGACTTTGATTTTCCGCTCCGACAGCATACGAAGCCGGCAAGACAATACTAAACATTGAAATCGCCACAACCACACTAATAACAATCTTCCTGCCCTGAATCAGCGACATACTTACCTCCTTATTAGATGATGACATGACCTTCTTACATTTGAGATCTCTTTAACCCTTTTCATATACTACAATACATAAAAAACAACCTAATCGATACCATCAACCTTAACCTGGTACACAAGCGTCTTTCCGGCAAATGGGTGGTTCTCATCCAACACAACAGAGTCATCCAGGACCTTGGCCACACGTATCTGATGCTTGCTATTTTTCCCACCCATTATCATTCCCTCTTGAAGTTTTAACGACGGCGGTAACTCACTATTTGGGACTCTCTTGACCAGCTCCGGCCTTACAGGCCCAAAAGCCTGTTCGGGCACCAGGCGAATTTCTTTGCTATCCCCTTTTCTTAGACCGATTAGCTGGCTTTCAAAAGCAGGCGGACGCGAATTCATCCCCACTACAAGATCCATCAAAGCTTTATTTTGCTCTGAGATAATCGTCTTTCCATCAGCCTCAAGAGTGTAACTCAAATGCACAGAAGATCCGTTTTGAATCCGAGTGGTCGAGGCCTCTGCCATCTGACACGTAAAAATAGAGCAAAACAATAACCCTGCAACTCCAACCCAGTTCTTCATTCCATTTCCCCTTTCCACTTTTCTATACCTCCCTGTAAAAATGAAATATGACAAAAACCTTTGTTAATCAACAAAATTACAGCATTAACGCTTGCCCGGTCATCCTCCGAGTACCCGTATAAAACAATATCGTCCGTCTTGGCCAGCATTTGCTCTGCTAAAAAACTCAATTTTCGAACCGGCATATTTATCGCACCGGGAATATGCCCTCTTCTGTATTCAACCTCAAGTCTCAGATCAACTAGCTGAAAAGATATTCTATTATCTTTTTTTAATCGGATTTTAGCCGACAACATTTCTTGATCTATGTAAACAAGCTGTTCCGTCCTAAATCCGGTTACTGACGATTTGGCATCCGCTGAAAGCCTGACAGCATCGTTTTCTGTATATGCCCCACATACGCCTGCCGCAATACCTATAAAAAGAACAAATATGAAACCTAATCCGAAAACTCTATTTCCCAAAACTTTTTAGCATCATCCCTAACACCGCAATCAAAACAACAGCCGTCGTGGCTAACTTTGCCGTTAACCCCATCATAACTCTTGCGCCCTCGGTCGGCCGTTTAGCAAGCGTCTCCATCGACTTATACCCAATCAGTGTAAACAAAACCGTTGGGCCAAAAAGACACACTAACGTTCCAAAAAGAATAGTAACATTTCTCATTTACCACCAATTTTATCATATTACATAAAGAATTATCACATATATTCATATTAAAGTAAAAGTATATTTTCGTGGAATATTAAGAGAAATAGGGTATATTGGTGTTGAATGACCGGGCCTGGTAGACGAATGACCATAATAAATCGAGCAAACATTTGCCAAAATTTATTTTTTGTTTTTTTATTTTTTTCCTAGGAATCACTGGTAATTCTATGTCTAACTCTGTCGACGCACCAGCGACTGATGACAATGCCCTATTGAGGGCGTTCCTCTCCAAGGTTTTTCAAACAATGGATGAACATTACTATTTGCCCGTTTCAAATACTATATACGAAGAGTTTCTGGCCAATTACCCTGCCGCTCGTCTAAAACAATTTAATCAAAAATCAAAACAAGCCAATAATTTTATGCACCTGGGCGCCGGACTATTGGTTAATAAATTAAAAAGTCCCACTGACAAATTCACCAATTTTTTGCCCTCTGAAAAAACAAAGGAATTTAAAGCTACTGCTTATGCCGTCACGGAAGACCTGGGGCTCGAAGGGGTTAAAGTCGCCACAGGTTTTAGCATCATCAAAGTCCAAAGGTATTGCCAAGCCTATGATGAAGGAGTTCGCTCAGGCGATATTTTAACACACATTAATGGTTCTGCTGTGACCCAAATGGATGAAACAGCCATCCTTAAAGCACTTTCTCCGCCACTGGGCACGATCGTCCGCCTTGTGTTCATAACTCAGACCACGTCAAAAGTACTGGAGATTCAACTCGAAAGTAAATCTTATTTTAGGGAAACAGTGACGGCTATTGACTCCGGCCTGCCCGGAGTTTTGATTTTAAAAATTTCTCACTTCAACCGTAAAACTTCGGACAATTTTTCTGAACAGCTATCCACTTATGGAGTACCCCAGATCAAACGTTTAATCTTGGACTTGAGAGATAACGGAGGAGGTCCGCCGCTGGCGGCAAGAGAAATACTAGGATTCTTCCTGCCCCAGGACGATCTTCTTTTTGCGATTGCCCGTAAAAAACAACGACCCGTGATGTTAACAGCACCAGCGCAACCTGTTTCTTACAAAGGGCTTATAACAATATTGGTCAATCATGAGACAGGCAGTGCCGCAGAAATGTTCAGCGGTATACTACAGACAAAAAAAATTGCACAGCTTATCGGTCAAAAAACCGCAGGCGCTACCTATCTGAAAAGCATTTACGATTTTGACGACGGCTCCATGGTTTTTATGATCACTTCTCTTACCTATTTTTACGATCGCAGAGTTTTCCCGTCGGATGGCCTGACTCCGGACATCATTTTAACCGAAGATCAAGATAACCTAAAATTTGCCCTTGGCCAGTCCCAATAATATAAATCGGTCCTTTCCTTTAGTCGCCCTACTGTTATGGTTCGTTGTTTGGGCTACGGTTGCCGCTATTAACGTTTATTTTCGGCTTTATCCTCTGACTATATATCCCGAATACTCCGCGAAACACAAAGCGGAGATTGTGGTTTACATCAATGCCAAAAAAGGCATCCAAAAATATGTTCGCACTAAATATGCAGGTCTTCCCGCGGACAACCGCAAACAAATGGAAGATGCGTTGTTTAAGCAATTTCTCGAGGACCAAAAATTGCAAATCGACTCCATGACCGAAACAGGAGCTCGGGAAATCCAACGCGCAGAAAACTTGTCAAAAAAATCCGTTTACCTGATGGAGGCGGACCCCTATTATTACCTCGGACTAACCCGGCGGCTTCTTGAAAAGGGCACTCTTTACGAACGCATCAAGGGACGCGCCTATTTCAACGAAATGATGCTAGCGCCTGTTGGTGCCTGGTATCCGATGGATTACCACCCTTATGTAGGTTATTGGGCTTACCAACTTCTCTCGGTCATCTCAAAACAAATATCGCTGGAAACGGCTGTTGCCTTGGTCCCGCTTTTTCTGTCAACGTTGTGCATCATTCCATTTCTTGTTTTCTGCTCTCGAATTTTTTCTCTCGGATACGCCGCCTCTTTTTTGGGTGCGCTGTATCTTTTGCTTTCTCCGGTGTTTTTTCGCAGAAGTCTCTGGGGATGGTATGACACGGATTCCTACAATATTCTTTTTCCGCTCCTGATTCTTTACGGTCTATGTCTATATGTAAAAGAGGCGAATAATTCAAAAAAAAGAAATACTCTCTTAATCGCTTCGGGCTTGGCCGTAACCGTCTATTCTCTTTTTTGGCAAGGCTGGCTCCTAGAACATGTTTTGATTTACTGCGCATTCGTATTATCGGCAACCGTTATCAGCAGAGGCAAGTCGGCTTCTGCAAGAATAGAAGATTTGAAAAATGTGAGTTTTTATTACCTGTTACTTCCCATTTCATCGACCGCGCTCTTATGGGGATGGGAAGGCCTGGCAAGTCTTATAAAAGAAGCCGCGGAGCTCGGGCGGAGTTTTTTCTTGCCGGTTTTCAGTCCTTGGCCCGATATCTTTTTGACCGTAGGAGAACTACGGCACTCCACCTTTTTATCGATGCTTAAGGCACTCGGCGGGATCCCGCTATTCGCACTCTTTCTTCTCGGTATTTTTTCAGGCCTAAAAGATCCTGCGACAAAAAATAACACAAAACTTATCGCCGTTCTTTTTGCATGTACAGGCTTGCTCGCCATCAGCATCGAACGATTCGCGCTATTAGCGGTCGTGCCATCAGCTATCGGCGCGGCTATGGGGACTCAATGTCTGATCTCGTGGACAAAAAAATCGCGTTTTTTTTCACCCTCTTCGGTCAGAAACTTTATTTGCGCTATTTGTCTGGCATATACCCTGTGGCAAGGACATCTGACAGCACGCTTTGAACACCCCATTTTCAACACCACATGGGACAAGGCGATGACTTATCTTCGTGTGCAAACTCCCGAAGCCAGCATCGTCACCAGCTGGTGGTGCCCGGGCCATTTCATCAGTTCGGTTGCCAAACGCCGCGTAACCTTTGACGGGGCTACCCAAAATACACCACAGGCTTATTGGGTCGCTAACTTATTCCTGGAAAGTTCAGAAGAGAAATCAGCCGCAATTTTAAGGATGCTCAATTTATCCGGCAGTAAAGCCGTTGAATTGCTAACAGAAAATAAAGTGAGCCTCTCGCAAGCCGTCTCTCTGATTCACCGGATTCTTCCGCTGGGCAAAGCAGCGGCACTCGATCAGCTCAAAAACACCTTAAATCCAAGTGTGGCAATGGAAATCCTAGGCCTTACCCACAGTTTTCGTAAACCGCCACCCTCCTATGTCTTTATTTACAACGATATGGTCGAACAAGCAATGGCGCTAGAATACGCCGGGAACTGGGATTTCTCAAAAGCCGAACATTTTCTCAATCGTCTCAACCAAGATCCATCCAAAATTTCAAAACGTTTATTAGAGCGTTCCTCTCGTGAGCGTGTACTTCTCACATGGTCACTGTCGAAAGGGCCGTACGCGCAAGACGAGGAGGCCTATGAACAACAAAGAGTCGGTCAGACTGTATATTTTGCAAATGGTCTTACACTAAATCTTGATTCCCTCGACGCCAGGCTTTCCTCAAAAAAATTCGGGTTAGGAATCCCACAAAACGTTTATTTCTTAAACAATGGACAGCTGGAAAAAAAATACTTGAACGGAGCAAATTTGCCTGTTTCCGTACTACTCATTAAAAATGAAAAAGCCGCCGGTAGCGAGGAAAACATTACATACCGAACTGTCTTAGCGGATCAAAAGCTAATTGAATCACTCCTATTTCGAATGTACTATCTTAAGGGGGAAGGGCTTAATCGATTTAAACTCATAGACAGTCAAGAGAATGCGGCAGACCAGACCAAACTTTATCTTTATCAAGTGCTCTGGGATTAGCTTTAGGCAGTGGTTTGAGGTTACCCAGCGCTATTTTGCGTTACTTGCGACTGACCACCGCGGCTTTTGCCTTTCATATTAAACGTCGCATTGCCGGTAATAGACATCTTGCCCTTACCACTGGCTGACGAAGCGGCAACAGCGGGGACCGTCGATGGATCGGCGCCGCTCCCGGGATCCAAAATCCACGGAGCAGGTTCAGTGACTTTTTTCTTTGCCTGGGCCTGCCTCAGGAGATCTTCAAGATATACTGCTTTTGCCTCCTCATTGACCCCTCGCAGGCTAGTGACAAGCTCAATCGCATTTTCAGTTTTCCCCTGTTGAATGTAAGCCATTCCAAGCATCATCATGGTTTTGGAGGAATCAGGCTCGATATCCAATGCATTTCGTAAAACTGCGACCGATTGATCGTACTCTTGGGTGCGATAATAAAGTATGCCTAGGTCATGCTGAAAATTAGCTTTATCTGGCGCCTTCCGGACAGCCTCACGATAGGCAGCTTTCGCCCTGTCAAACTCTCCGGCTTTAGTCAATACCGTGGCCAGAATAAAATCCACTTGCGGATCATTGGCTCCATATTGAATTGATTTATCAAAATATTCCGCCGCGCCCATTATATCATCGCGCTTAAGCTGAATGATACCAAGGTAATAATAGGCAGGCGCGAATCCCCGATCCAAATCAATAATTTGTTTAAAATTTAATTTAGCCCTCTCAATTTCCTCCGACTTCAGCAAATCAATTGCCTCTCGGTAGAGGGTTTGAATACTCTTTTTTCCTTTATCTTCGACAGAATGATTGTCATCAGTGAACGCCGAAGAACAAAGCCCGAAGAATAATAAACATAAACAAAGAGTGCGTGTCAAAATAGTTTTAACCCAACGCAGAGGGGGAGCTTTTTTTTACCCCTAACTTCAGAATAGTAAATAAAACCTTGAGTTCATCACCCTCTTTGCCCTGAGGCTTTAAATTAAACGCACCCACACAGATCGAATGATTGGCGCTTTCAATCGTTCTCATAAAATTAAATATTTCAGCAAGCCCGCCTTTTCCCTCAACATCCAGCGATAATTCATAAATGACATCGGTCTTTTTATTAATCTTTACCTGATTAATATTAGAAACAAAAAAATGCGTTTCCTTTGAAACTCTTTCAATCTCTCGCAAGAACTGCGCGGTTTCTTCTTCCTGCGATACCAGCGACGTGACAAAAAAAGGCTTAAGCTCCCCGTATTCACTCAGAATATGGGCTTTATGCTTTAAAATCAAAAGACGCTTAGGAATCACTTCTTCTTTTATCTTAATCGAATCATCCAAATGCTGAAGATAATTACTAATAGGGTGAATCAATGCCAAGTCCACAATTAGAAGAGTAAATAAAACAATAAAAATTCTTAAAATAAATTTTTCCCGCGACTGCAAAGCTGGCATTCCGATTTTTAGCTTGCCCGCGCGTTTTTTTGTATCGATTGTTTCGTCCGGTTTGCCGGTGGCCATCGTCTGCGCACCCGCTTTTGCCTCTGCGGGCGACTTGATTTGATCATCCGCCATGGCTTGATGACTCCTTTAGAGAAGCGCTTAAGCCAAAATCACTTACATCCTTGTCTTTTTCCTTGCGGCTTTTTGTGTAGTCAGACGTGACATTATTAAAAAAAGAAATTTTTTCAAGTTCAGTCACAAAAGAAAATACCGTAGACATCAATGCGGATGTCCCTTTGATGGATATGCGGCCGTCTTCTGTCAAAGAAATCTCGTTTAAATACATGTCCGGCGGCAATACTTTTTGAAATTCATCCAGGACCTTGAAGGCCACCCCGCGCCTTGCTTTGAAATCCTTCACCACCCGGGTTACATCTGAAATTGCACCGAGCTCCACTGCCTCTTTTTGCTTCGCTTCAAAGTTTTGGGTGATTTCTTTTAGATAACTTTGACGAAAATATATTTTCGTAAGCGAAACTCCAACCATAAGCGCCAGAATGATGATTACAAAAATGGTAGCCGTGAATATTTCTTTTCCCTTTTCACGAAATGATTTTCTAACCTTTAGATCATCGGGCAGAAGATCTATCGTCGACGCGTCTTGAATTAAACCGTCGGCAAAAACATCGAGAAATGAAACAGGTGTCTGCATATCCGCCATGCTTTTCCCATCAGTGGTAAAGGGCAACTTTTCTGTGAGGGAGACAACCTCTGCTTCGACACCAAATTCATTTTTGATGCTTTTCATCAGATCCGTTTGTCCAGAACCACCGAGTCCCGCCACAAGAAATAGTTTCACCGCAGTACCCTGGTCCTCATTCTGATAAGCCTCACACGTTTTCTTAAACTCCTCAACAAGCTTTCGAACTGTCCCTGACGGATCCTGTTTGAGATGCTCGGAGCCTAAGGGAATACTGCGGATAAAATAAGGCTTCGCATTGTGAACAATAATAAGATCAGTATAATCAGAATCAACGTAAACAAGACCCGACGGCGACTCGGAGAGACTGAAAGGGCGAATCCAATTAACCAATCTAACCAAAACATCCGATGATAAGTGCACACTTTCGATTTCATAGCCAGCCAGCTCAAATATACCTGTTCTATTACGGATGTTCTCGTTTGACACTATCACCAAAAGAACTTTCGTATACCTTTCAAGAATTCGCTCAAGATTGATATGCCCAACGATCACTTCTTCTCGCGAATAAGGGGTGTGGCGAACCGCTTGAAGCCGGATGATATTTTCAATTTCTTCTTTATCCAGCGAAGGGACTTCAATGTTTTTAGTAATTGCGAATTTTGACGGCAGAACAACAGAAACACTACGCGCCGATGATTTAAGAGACGCTATACCGTTTTTTATTTCCTGAGATATGCTCTCTGATGAGAGGTTTTCAATCTTTTTATAGTAAACCCCGGCAATAGTCCTCTTATCGGAAAGAGTCTTTACTTGGACGATCTTAAGCGACTTATCATCCACGCAAACATGAAGTTTTTCATGAAATAGAGAACTTAGATTAATCATTATGTTGGCTCATCACGCCTCAGCCCAATATTTAACACCGTCCCTGACACCAACAATGCACACCAATTTACCCGCATCCGACTGACCTGCCTTCCGCGTGCGCCCTTTAATCCTAAAATAGTTGGAATCGACACAAAACATATTATACAGAACAGCGTGTCTCAAAGAGACTTGTTCGTCCTCCGATAGAGCAACAAAAGCCAAGAGATCCTGATCGATTTTTGAAACATCCTTAAAAATAAAATCATCCGATGTGAGGCTCCTTCGGTCCGGGCCGTTTCTTACCGTCACAATTTTATCAGCAATTTCACTTAATAAATCAAGTGTGGACAACGCTTCCCTTGTGCAGGTATTAATATTAACCTCTCCGCTTCCATAAATTGTAATATAATTTCTCACAAAATCATAAATTTCTTTCGTCATGCCTTCAACTAAGAGAAGCTCTTCGATGAATTCAAAATCACTGTTTTTGGGGCCGTGAATAAAGCCTGCCTGCCGGTAAAGGTCATTTTCAGATCCCGCATTATCCTGCTCTCCCGTCACGAAATCATCTTGATCCCTAAAATCGATCACAGCCTTGGCCAAACGATCGGCCTTGCCCGCTTCCACGCGGGCTATCCCACAAAAAAGATTTACTAATTGATTCTGGTCGGCCTTATTCAGGTTAATTTTCGCGCTTTCATCTTCAATCACAAATTCGCTCGAGTTTTCTCCGGCAGAATACGCACGAGAACTCCCTAGGCGATTATGATACCATTCGTCAGCTAACGCGGTACCCCCCATTCTCGGCGCAAAAGTCCCTATTTCCGCGATAACTCTTTTTGCGGCCGATTCGCCAGCCGCCTGAGATTTAAATCTCTCGTGTAATTGTTTGAAAACCGCCACCTTCTGCTGAACACCGTGACCCAGCGCAATCGCCAAAAACGCCAGCATCACAATGACCCACAGCGACAGAATAGCTACGCTCCCCCCGGAATCTTTACCTATGCTAATTCTCAACGATTTCTCGCCCCCGCATAACCCGACGGTATCATAATATGCTTCTTAAGCTCTTTCGTCCGGCCTGATTCACCATATTCAACCAAAACGGTGACACGGGAAGGGGGCGCCTCTTCGCTGTCTCTTAGAAGCTTAAACTTTAGCGATTCGACATTTTCTGCCACGATCAGAAAACTGCCGACGTCAGAATTGAATGGGAAGGCCGTCTCCGAACGCGTGATCGTTTTTTTTTTGTGTTCTATTTGTTTCCCAACTCTTGCCGGCCTGCCTCCTCACCTATTCAATCCACCGACCGACAACCCCGTCACAGACGCAAATGACAAACTATTGTCGGACACAGACCAGGGAATCAGAGAATAATTAGCGCTATTTTTTAAATCGCGCGTTAACCGCGCCATAAAAATCGCTTTTCCCTCCTCGTCCAACGCGCCGTTAAAACGACTGTAAACCTTGACCCCCTGAAAAAATGATGCAGTAATGGCAAGAGAAACTGTCGCAAGAAGTACGACCACGAGAAGTATCTCAATCAGCGAATATCCCGTTTGGCTGGCTCGCGCGGAGTTTCTCAATTTTTTTCCTGGTCGGCGTTCTTGGTCTATTGCAATATACAGGCCGTTGTCGAAATTTTGTTCTCTTTAAAATCATGCCACCCAATGCCGACGGTCACTGAGTATAATCTTCCTTCCGCATCTTCGGGGACAAGTTTGAGCTCATATGAATAAGAGATATTGTTACATAAAATCTCTCCGCGGGAAGCTCTCTGGTCAAGCGACCCGGTGCTCCTCAAACTCTCTTCCTTCTCCACGATAAGATTATTCATCAAAAGCTCGGCCTCATAACGACGCGTCAAAGAGGCAAGGATCGCCCCCGATTTAAAAAAGACCGGGGTGATAAAAATAATACCTGATGCAAGAATCAGCACCGCCAGAAGAGTCTCAATCAGTGTGAAGCCCTTAGGGGCTCTAACTCCAATTGGTGATTCTGCTCTTTTCATCGTTTTCCTTCGCGCCGAGCGAAAATAAATCATAGGATTTGCCATGAGTGCCGGGAAACTGATATTGGTATTTTCGGCTCCATGGATCAATAGGCTCCTTTTCAAGATACGGGCCGTTCCAGTTGGCAGGGACAGGACTTGACGTCGGTTTTGTCAAAAGCGCATCCAGTGACTGTGTAGTCGTTGGAAAAGTGCCATTATCCAGCTCATAAAGCTTCAAAGCGGACGCAATATTGGATTCAATGTCAACCTTTGCGACCGTTGCTTTGGCCTGTTCGCTTCTGCCACTCAATCGCGGTAAGATCATCGCCGCCAGAGTACCAATAATCGCCACAACGAGTAATATTTCAATCAAAGTAAATCCTTTTCTATTTCTCATTGATTTCCCTTTCTTAAAATACCGCATTCATTTCAAATATCGGAAGAAGCACCGCCATGACAATAAATCCGATTATACCACCGACAAATAAAATCATGAGCGGCTCCAAATAAGTAGTTGCATGGATTAAAATCTCATCCACTTCCTGATCATAAACATCCGCAATTTCGGTCAGCGTCTCTTCCACCTTGCCCGATTCCTCCCCTATAGAGATAAGGCTTGTCGTTAAATCGGGGAAAAAAGCGTATTTTTTCAGAGCTTGACCGAATGAGTTGCCCTTTTCAACATTTTGGTAACACTCTTCAAGTGATTTTCTGATCACAGCGTTATTTACCACCGGAATCGCAACACGCAAGGCCTCAAGAAATGAAAGGCCGCTTGAAAAACAAAGTCCAAGTGTCCGGCTGAACCTCGAAAATTCTACCTTTACTAAAAAATCACGAAAAAAAGGCAGCCGTAGCTTCCATGAATCAAAATAATGACTGCCCAATCGCTCCTTAAGTATCCAAGGCAAAAGAAAAATAAGGGCGGCCGCCACGCCGATCACAAAAATCCAGTAATGCTGCATGAAAGTACTTAGCCCCAAAATGATACGTGTAGGCAAAGGCAGAACATGGTTTACATTGGTAAATACTTTTTCAAGTTTGGGCACAATGAAGGTAATTATAAAAAATAAACTCGAGATTCCGGCAAAAAAAAGCACGACCGGGTAAGCCATGGCGCGACGTAATTTTGACGCAAACTCTTCCTGTTTTTTATAATACGCTGCCATTTGCATCAATGCCTGCTGCAAACTGCCGCTAACCTCTCCCGCACGAATCACCGACACATACATAGCAGAGAACATAGCAGGATAAAGTTCCATCGCCCGTGACAAGGTCCTGCCTTCATGAATATCACGTTCGACCGACTCTAAGACCATCCGAATCCCAGAATCTTTCTCATGAGTCGCCAGAAGATGCAGCGCCTTTAAAACAGGAATGCCCGCTTTGATCAAGCGAGCAAATGTATTACTGAATAGAAATAATCTTGAGCCGCCCCGCCAACGGGGTCCGAGTATCGGAAAAGCCGCCGCGTTATTTTTTTTATCACGCACTGAAATTTTAACCGGAACATAGCCCAGTTGACTGATTCTTTCTATCGCAGCAGCTTCAGTCGGCGCTTCCACAATTCCTTCGATCAGTTTCTCCGGTCCCTGTTTGGCTTGATATTGATATTCGGGCATTTAACCATCGCTCTCTTTCGCGCTCGAAATAAACTTATTAAAATAAGTCCTGTCAGCAGTCGTAAGATCCAAAAAAATCAGCCCTACCTTGTAAAAACCCTCCACATCCGATTCTTCCATACGAACAACTCGCGCCAGACATTCAATAGAGCGGGAGCCTTCGTTCCCTACCTGAAACCTTAGATCGAGTATCTGACCCAAATTCAGCTCGTGATCCACTCTCATTAAAAGGCCGCTGGCACTGATATTTTCGGTTATGCCAATGTAATCAGACTTGTCATGTATATCCAATTTTTCATTTCTTCGATTAAATATTTTATAAAAGACTTTGGCATAAAAAACCTTGATCGGCACGGACAAGCGCGAATAAATTCTCATTTCGTTTTTCGCGGATATAGAGTTTGTCTGCTCATCTGTGCTCATTTCCTCCCCGTCATCCGGCTCCGTAGCAGCCTCGGAGGAAACGGCATTGAGAACTTCACCGGTCGTCGTATCTCCGGCAAGTACTTTCTGCCATCCGTCCTGTAACAGCGTCACCATTCCTTCCGCGACGGCCCTTTTTTTGATTTCGTAACTAGAAGCTTTCTTCATGATCAATTGTTTTACGGACTCACTCATAACCAAAATCTCGTGAATAGCCGTACGGCCGTAAAAACCCGTAAAACTGCATTCCTCGCACCCCTTGCCCTTAAACATGTGTAAATCAGAGGTCGTTTTTAAATTTAGATCCCTGGCTATTTTTTTTACCAAAACCAATGACGGAGCCGAGTCCTCAATTTTACAGTGATGGCAGATCCTCCGGACAAGACGCTGCGCAATAATCGCCTCCAAGCTCGACGCCACCAAAAAAGACTCCACGCCAATATCAAGAAGTCTGGATACACCGCTAGCCGCGTCATTGGTATGAAGAGTGGAAAAAACCAAGTGACCTGTCAACGCGGCCCTGATAGAAATCTCAGCCGTTTCAAAATCACGGATTTCTCCTACCATCATGACATCCGGATCATGCCGCAGCATGCTTCTCAAACCCCTGGCAAAATCAAGCTCTGACTTTGGCTGAATCTGGATTTGGGTTATCCCCGAAATTTCATATTCAATGGGGTCCTCGATCGTAATAATTTTTCTTTCTTTCGAATTGATCCTATGCAGGCAAGCATACAACGTCGTTGTTTTCCCACTGCCGGTGGGACCAGTCAATAGAATGATCCCATTGGGCTTTTTTATCATGATTTCAAAAATTTCCACATTACGATCCGTCAATCCCAGCTTCTTCAAATCAAGAATCATCTTTGTCGGAAGAATACGAATCACGATACTTTCACCGTTAAGCGTCGGAATGGAAGAAATGCGTAAATCCAACGCTTGATTGTTGATTTTGATAATCGCCCGACCGTCTTGAGGAAGCCTCTTTTCAATAATATCCAAGTTAGCCATTACTTTAATACGCGATAAAATATACGCAATAATCGGTTTTGCTTTTCGGGACAAATTAACATCCTGCAGGACGCCATCAATGCGGTAACGTAAACGAAATTCGCCGCGGTAAGGCTCAAAATGAATATCCGTCGCGCGCTTCTGAAACGCCTCAAAAATAATCTCGTTGACCAGGTCCACTACCGTACGGTCACCGGCCATCGTGTCGGCATTTTCAATAGCGCTGATTTCTCTATCGTCCGCGCTTCCCTCAAATCCCACGCTCGAAACAATTTTGTCTACGGTATCCGCCGCGAAACCGTAGTGTTGCTTCAGGCAATTAACAATATCCTGTTTTCTTGAAAGAACCTGCCAAAGACCATGGCCCAATTGTAAACGGATCTCGTCCTGAATTTTAAGACTGAACGGGCAGTCCACCGCGATCATCAGATTTCCCGTCTCATCAAATCGTATCGGCATAAAACCATAATGCCACGCGACTTTGACAGGCACTCT
Organism: uncultured Planctomycetia bacterium; assembly: GCA_964486835.1. GTDB lineage: Bacteria > Omnitrophota > Gorgyraeia > 2-02-FULL-51-18 > 2-02-FULL-51-18 > CAMDWQ01. The sequence goes on along the minus strand of CAZAPB010000012.1, from coordinate 923 downwards.
CCGGATCACCTCCGGATCGATCACCTCTTGTTTTAAATCTTTATACAAAACCTCTGTTTTTTTAGATAAGAATTGGTAAAGGGTGATTTCATCCACATGATAGTCACGGCAGAGAACATCAATAAGCGACAAAGAAGAGGCTTTACAAATCCTGAGTGCTTCCTGCATTACGGAACGCGTAATAAAATTATTCTCCACCAAAAATTCACCGAATTTTGTCTCAAATTTAAGATCGGAGCTGCCCATTAAACTTTTTTTCCTTTAAATTTTTCACCAAGACTTCCGATCATATAAAAATCTCTGGCATCCATTTCATCATAGTTACCGCCAAGAATAGCTTCGACATCGGCGACGGCATCTTCCGTGGAAACATATGCCCCTTTTTTTCCCGTATAAACCTCAGCCACGTGAAACGGCTGGGTAAGATAATTCTGTATGATCATACCCCGTTTGTAGATGACCTTGTCCGACGGTGACAGCTCTTCCACACCCATAACAGCGACGACTTTTTTAAGTTCCTTGAGCTTGGACAAAATAACGCGCGCATCTATCGCCGCGTTATAATGGCGATGACCCACCACAAAAGTATCCAGATTCACGCACGAACTGGTAAGCACATCTACACCGGGATAGAGACCTTTTTGAACCATTTCTCTTGAAAGTGTCAGCACGCCATCCAGATAGGCATAAATCGTGACAACCGCAGGATCTGTGTAATCATCCGCAGGCACATAAACAGCTTGAAGCGCCGTAATAGACCCTCCGGTTTCGGATGAACGGATCCGCTCTTGAAACTCAGAAACCTCTGAAGCCAATGTGGGTTGATAACCATTTTCAGACGGCACCCGTCCCAGGAGGGTTGAAACTTCTTGCCCTCCCTGCACATAACGAAATACATTGTCCCCGAAAAAAAGAACGTCTTT
>CAZAPB010000011.1:5304-17444 GCA_964486835.1 uncultured Planctomycetia bacterium | reverse complement strand
CAGGATAATTGTGCATATTTAGGGATATTGAAAATTTGGGGTGATCCTTCAGAAGAAAAGGCCAGGATCACAGAAACAGTGAAAGTTTGTTTGGGGGAAGTAAACGAGAAGTTTCTTCACTTGGTTATGGAAGAAAAGTTATATTTGATTACTTTGTAAGTAGTGGTGTTATTTATAAATCGTTAGATAGCGTAGTCGTAGCAAGATGTTGAGATAATTGGTTCTTTGGTTTTTGTAGGTTTCTGGAATATGGGCTCGTCTAGGGCGATCATCCAACCCATACTGCGTTTGCGATGAATTTTTATAAGTAGCGGTTTTTCAATGGGCTGTAGGCTTCGCTTTTCATCTACGACTACCCGCCGGTTTTTAGTTTAGAACCACGAAGTACAGCCGGGGGAGCAGGAGTTCGGGTACATCCCGCGCATTCCTGCCGCCATCTTGGCCGACTCCAATCGAGAGAGATTTGAAATTTCATCAAATTTTGTATTTTCAGTATTAATAAGCACTTCCATATTATTTTTTGAAACCATAATCCTTTTGGTCGTCTTTTGAAAGACAAGACACTTCTCCAGTCAGCGAGCTTTTGCAGGCAGACCAGAAGAATGTGTCCGAGTGGCTGAAACAGAGAAAATCATCTGGCAGGGCGACGATGAAATATGATATAAGCTCTGTTTGAGGGCTTAGAAACGATGAAGAATTATATCGGCTTTATCGATGAGACAGGGGTCTTGCAAAATACCCCAGATCAACGATTTTTCGGGATAGGGCTATTAAAGTGCGACGATACTTCTGTTTTGTCACATGAACTTACCAGGCTGAAAAACAAAGCCGAGGGAAAGCTCCGGAACGGCTCTTTCGAGTTTAAATTCAATTGTATCAATAATAGCTCCTACGAATTTTATTATGAGCTGATAGATTTATATTTTAAGTTCAAGCATCTACAATTTTCCTGCCTCATGGTGGATAAAGAAGATCCAAAGATCAAGATGAACGACGTATACCGTGATACTTGGAACGCATACATTACTTTTTCTAAATATCTGATTCAGAAGGGCGTGACTGCGGGTGACAAGATTTGTGTGATAGCGGATTATCTAGGCAAGCCCAAAGAAAGTCCTTTATTTTATGAGTCTGAAATTAAGGCATTGCCGGTTATCTACAATGCCTGTATGCTTGAATCTCATGCGTCATTATTTATTCAGCTTGTGGATGTGTTGATCGGCTGCGTGTCTTTTGACTTTAGGAGATCCAGGCAGGCCAGAACCAAGGTGAATGTTGCTAAGGCAAAGGTGGCAGATTTCCTCAAAGAAAAGCTAGGGAGAGTGAAACTGGCTGAAAACTTTGAAGTATCTCAGCCGAACCAATTTCGAGTAGAGGAATACGACGGGAAATAAAAATGCGAGCCATTGACCTAGTCAACGCCCGCACCGTTAATATAGCCTAGAGTTTACTAAAAGTAAAGTTTATTCACGTTTTTTAAACAAGCGGTTTTGTGACCAAACAGGTTTAAACTTGGCGTTGACATATCGGCTTCATCGACACCAGTGAAAACTTTTTCGGATTGATCTTCCCTCTGTAAAATCGTAACGTAATGAAACAGCGGGAGATGGGAGAAAAAATGTTTTATGACTCCTCCTCTCTCCGAATTAATTAGTTCTGATTGAAAGCTGGCTATGAACGTGTAAAGAACAAATTCGCAGAGGAAAATAGATAGAGGCGGGCCAATGTCCTTTCGGGACAAAATTAGCAAAGAAGCTAATGACGAAGACCGATTATTTTATATGATACTTGCGTTTATTGTGATGATGGGAATAGGCGTGTTTATTTTTTTAAATAAGAGCGGCTATTTTGATAAGGTATATTTAGAGCGCAAATCTAAACTTGAGATTGAAAATAGGCTTGTTGCTAAAACGCCTCAGTTGTAAATGATACGGATTGTGCTCGGCAAAATTTAAAAAAAAGGATTTTCAATCAATGGATCTGTTTGAGTCTCCCAAATCCAAAAGCTCTTCTTCGACGGACTCGACCGAACCGCTGGCCGTGCGGATGCGTCCGGTTTCTCTCAAGGAATACGTTGGGCAGGAACATATCCTGGGACCCGGGAAGCTTTTGACGCGAGCGATTGAGTCCGACCGGATCTCATCGCTTGTCCTGTACGGACCTCCCGGAACGGGCAAGACCACGTTAGCGACTGTTATTTCAAATGAAACTAAAGCTTATTTTGAACCCTTGAACGCGGTGACCAGCAATGTCGCGGAGATACGCAAATGTATTGATGCGGCAAAAAAACGGTATGAGTTAAAAGGTCAGAAAACTATATTGTTTATTGATGAGATCCACCGTTTTAGTAAATCTCAACAGGATGTGCTGATGCCGGATGTGGAAAAGGGCAACCCTATTTTAATTGGCGCCACCACGCATAACCCGTTTTTTTCTATAGTCTCGGCGCTGTTGTCGCGGTCGCTGGTGTTTGAACTTAAACCGTTGACCGTTGATCAGATACTCGAGGTTCTGGCGCGCGCACTCGAAGATCCAGTGAAGGGTCTTGGAGCACTCAAGGTAAAGGCGGAGCCGGAAGCACTTAATTTTTTAGCCAAAATATCCGATGGAGACGCTCGGCGTGCGTTAAATGCTCTTGAGCTTGGTGTTAGGACGACAAAAAGTGTAGATAATAGCGTTAAATTGACTTTAGCAATCGCCGAAGAATCAATACAAAAAAAGTCATTAGTATATGATAATGAAGGAGATGCGCATTATGATACAATCTCGGCTTTTATCAAGTCATTGCGCGGGTCTGACCCGGACGCAGCCATCTATTATCTAGCTAAAATGCTGTATGCGGGAGAAGACCCACGTTTTATTGCCAGACGCTTGGTTATATGTGCGGCTGAGGACGTTGGAAACGCGGACCCGCAGGCACTTATTTTGGCTAACTCAGCTATGCAAGTATCTGAATTTATTGGACTTCCGGAGGCTCGTATACCTCTTGCCCAGGCGACAACTTATATTTCCTGCGCGCCAAAATCGAACGCGGCATATATGGCCATAGAAAATGCCCTAAAGGATGTAAAAGAAGGTCGTACCTTGGCGGTGCCTGAGCATCTTAAAGATGCGCACTATCCGGGCGCTAAAAAAATGGGTCATGGCCAGGGGTATCAATATGCACACGATTATGAGGGGCATTATGTTCAGCAGGAGTATTTGTCTGAAAATCGACGGTATTACATTCCAACAGAGCAGGGCTATGAGAAAAATTTTAAGGCTTTTTTAGAGATCCTGCGCTCGACCTCTCCAACCAAAAAGATCTAGCGCTGTTTTTTCTAAATTCATCTTCTTTTAACCGATTTCAAGATGCTCGCTATTTCTTGACAGAGTGTTATTTATTTATTAAACTTAATCAAGTTTATTAACATTTAATGAAAATAAAATTAAGATACCCCATATATAGTCTTATAAAATTAAGATTCTTACTGGTATTAGTTATTTTTTTGCTTCCTAAAACTATTTTATATGCCGCCGAAGACAATCTGGCATCGCTACAGCGCGAAGTACTCGCGGCTAAAGAAAAAAGGATGGCATTTAGCCCGAACAAACGATACTACGCGAATGTGCCTACGCGTCTTCCAACTGCTTCCGGTAAAACAAATCAAGCCGTTCCAGTCAAAGATAACCCGGTGAAGGTCCCCGTGGCAGTTGCAGATCCTAAGGAAGTGGCTGTTTCACAGAAATTGCCCCAGGACGGCAATCAATATAAATTTGATTTTCCCGATCCGCGTAATTTTAAAACCGACCCCAAACTTGAGCCTAGATCGCCTAAAGTTTTTAAAGCGCTGCCGAGTTTTTCTCCTCCCGGCAATAATCAATTAACTGACGGGGCGGCGATTTACAAGGTGGCCATTTCTGATCAAAAAATATCTGTCAAGGAGGCAGGTGAGATAGCCGTTGCTAACAGTATTGCGTTGCAGGCACTCATGAAAAAGGTTGAAGTGGCCGCCGCAAAAGTGACAGAGGCTAAGCGGGGCTTGTTTCCTACCGTACAGCTTCAGTATGATGAGAATGGTGGGGTAGCTCCCTCCGGTATCCTTGGAGCGCGTTTTTATCGCGGCCGCTCACAAAAAATCAACGTGAGTCAGCCTCTTTACTACGGCGGCGAGCTGGTGCTAACGGTTAAACAGGCGCAAGAGAACCGTCTCTCCGCAGAGGCGGAATGCCGGAAAGCGAAGAACGAGCTTATCAGCCAAACCCGCGAGGCTTATTATTCAGTTGTCAAGGCCGAGTACAATGTGCAGTATGAAAAAGAAGTTCTCAATGAAGCGACTATTATTTTCAACAGTGTCAAGAAAGCGCATGACCATAAATTAATACCCGAAGTTGAGTACTTGAACATGGTGTCCCAGCACCAGCAGGTCAGCTTTACGCTGGATGTTGCGTCTAACGATCTTCTTCAAAACTATCTTGCTTTGCGGCAGATCATGGGACTGGATTCGTCAGCAGACCTTCCGCTGGAGTTAAAGCTTGAAATAAAAAAGATCAACCCTGATTTTCAGAAGCTTTTGGAGCTGGCGATGCGGATTCACCCGGAGTTGATCGCTAAGCAATTGGCTTATCTGTCTGCCCAGGATAGCATCAAGATCTACGAGGCCAAGAAGAAACCGCGTCTGGACTTGCGCGGCTCGTATGGTATGTTCTCAGAGGCTTTTCTGGACTCGATTGCGATTGAAGATGACAACGCTAATCTTGATCTTGAGAAAGAATGGTATCTGGGCATTCACGGCAGTATCCCCTTGGGCGCCAGCACCCTTGAATATGATCAGATCAAACATCAGTACGGGACCTCTCTTTCGGCGTACCAAGGTTCCCAGGACTGGAGGCATACGGTCAAGTTGAATCTTCTTGATAAGTTAGCTGATGTCACGGATGCTACCAATGCCCAGGCGATGCTTCTGCAGGCTGAAGCCGACTGGCAGAAGGCGCGCAATGACATCATTTACAAGTTGAAAGAAAATTTTTATGGGCTACAAAAAGCTCTGATTCTGATGGATTCGACGATGGTGCGTATTCATTACCAGGAAAAACAAAACGCTGTGCTTAAGTACAACGTGTCCATGCTCGAATCATTGCCGAGTGATTATCTTGGAGGTTTAATCGATCAGTCGCAAAACCGTTTTGGATTCATCAAGGCGGTTGCCGACTACAACGTCGCTGTCTCAAACATCGCAGTCACCTGCGGAGATCCGGAGTATTTCGAAAAAAATGATAAATGACAAACCATTCTTGAAGCGCAGTGTAATATTTCCTTTGGCGGGGGCTATAATTGCCGCGGTTTTTATCTTTTCTTTTGTCCGCGATCATGTTGCCTGTGTCGGAGGTTATCCGGTGTATAAAAAGAGCAAGAAAGTAGTTGAGGCGAAGAAGGCCGAAGAGCTTCCTAGCCCTGTCAAGGTCTACAAGGTTGCTAGGGTTAGCTTTAGAGACACGGTGCCTGCGCTGGCTTCTATTCGCGGGTTTCGTGAATATGATCTCAAATTCGCAGTCCAGGGGAATGTCGAATATATTAATTTTAAAGAGGGCGAAAAAATTACTCAGGGGGACATCATCTCGAGTCTCGATCAGAAAGAGGCTTTGCTAAAGCTTGAGTATGCCAAGATTGAGCTGGAAAAACAGACCAAGCTTTTTGAGTTGGGTTCTATTATTGAGACCAAGGTAAAGCAGAGCCAGCTGGAATATCAGTCCGCCAAGGCAGAGCTGGATAAGACCAATATCGTGGCGGTCAGTGATGGATATATCGGCGCTATTGAAACGGACCGGGGCGCGTTTGTATCGCCATCAGACAAAATAGCGACATTTATCGAGACCAAAGATGTCTATGCCGAATTCGGGATCATTGAGAGAGATGTGATGAAGATCAGGGAGGGTCAGAACACAGAGCTAACGATGGACTCTTTCCCTGATCAGGTTTTTAAAGGTCAGGTGGATTCTGTTTCACCGATAGTTGAGGGTCGTTCGCGTACGCTTAAAGTGCGTTCTAAACTAGCCAACACGGATGAAAAGATAAAGCCGGGTATGTTCGGCCGCGTGAACGTACTTGTCTACGAGAAGGATGACGCGATCGTGATTCCCAGTTCGAGCATCAAAAAGAAAGACGACAAGTTTTTTGTGTTCCTTGTCCATTTGGAAGAATCCAATGAGATTGCGGCTGAAGAAACGCAAGCAGCGCCTGAGCCTCTAGCGAAGGAGGCCGCTACCACAGATAAGAAAGGGGACATGGCTCCCGCCGCTGATGAAACCAAGGTGGTTCTCGGTACTATTGAGGCGCGTCCTATTGAGGTCGCTTACGTGACGCCGGATGCTTTTGAAATCAAAGAAGGCCTCGACGAAGGCGATATTGTTGCTGTTGATATCGAGCAGGGATTGCAGGATAAGTCCAAGGTTGAGGTCACTGAAACTCAAGAAGGCATTTTTTAGTAGGGCGCGTGGCGACTTCGCTATCTTCTTTCATGTTTTTTGATCGTCGCAAGCCGAGGCTCACTCATAAGGAGACACTGGCGTGAGCCTACCCGAAGCCTCAATTAAGAGGCCTGTCACCACTCTGATGGTGTACGTGGCAGTTTTTCTTTTCGGGGTGATATCCTTATCGCTTTTGCCACAGGAGCTTTTTCCGCCGATCTCCTATCCGCAGTTGTCGATTGTCACTTCCTATGAGAATGCGGCCCCTGAAGAGATTGAGACACTGATTACCCGCCCCATCGAAGAGGCGGTCGGGGGCATCTCGGGTTTGCGGCGCGTTAGCTCTATTTCACGGGAAGGGCTTTCGTTGGTTGTGGTCGAATTTGGCTGGAGCCAGAACATGGATTTTGCCTCGCTTTCCGTGCGCGAAAAGATCGATCTAGCCAAGGGACGCTTGCCGCGCGATGCCGCCGACCCGGTCGTGATGAAGTTTAACCCGTTTGAGCTTCCGGTGATGACGTTTAGTATCTCAAGCTCAGAGATTACTTCCACACAGCTTCGTGAGATCGCGCGTAAATGGTTTAAGGATGAAATCGAGAAGGTCCGTGGTGTCGCTTCCGCGGGCATCTCGGGTGGTGCCGAAGAACAGGTCCTTGTCGATATTGACCAAACCAAACTCAACGGCGCCGGAATTGCCATTAACGAAGTTTCGGACGCCATTAGTGAATCTAATTTAAACTATCCGGGCGGTACCATCAAAGAGAGTTTTTATGAATTCCTGGTGCGCACGATGGGTGAATTCAAGCTGATCGATGAGCTGGCGCTGATCCCGATCAAACGCGAAAAACCTGGTGATAAGGAAAAGAGCCAACAGCGTCGGGCTGAGGTGGAGAATGATCCTTCCAACCGGCTGATATTTTTAAAAGACATCGCTACCGTATCTCGCCAGGTCAAACAGCGTACTAGTTTTTCGCGCTTCAACGGAGTGGAAAGCGTCACCATAGCGGTACAAAAACAGTCATCCGGTAATTCTTTGCAGATAGTCAAGGATATCAAGAAAAAGATCAAGGAATTGATCGACCGTCTGCCCAAGAATATCAAGGTGGATATTATTTCAGATCAATCCAAGTTTATTCAGGATGCGCTCGACGATGTCATGAACGCGGGAATTCAGGGAGGATTTCTTGCTTTCTTGGTCCTGGTGCTTTTTCTTCGCGATTTTAAGAACTCGGCCCTTGTCGTGACGATTACACCTGTGACAGTGCTTGCGACTTATACACTGATGTACTTTATGGGAATATCGTTGAATGTGATCTCCCTTGGCGGTGTTTCGCTGGGTGTGGGTATGTTGCTGGACAATGCCGTCGTCGTTATTGAGAACGTATACAGAAGATTCCGTGAAAATCCAGACGCGGGGATGGAAAAGGCGGCTATCCAGGGATCCGAAGAGGTCATGGCCCCGATGATTGCTTCGACACTCACGACTGTCTCTGTATTTTTACCGCTGGTATTTGTCACGGGAATCGCCGGGCAAATATTTAAACAGCTTGCCTGGGTTGTGGTTGTCACGCAGATCATCTCTGCCATCATTGCGTTTACGTTACTGCCGATGCTCATTGCCAAGGTAGGAAAATCTTCCGCGTTGACGCGCCGCGACGTTCACGAAGGAGCGGGAGGGGATAATGATCCGGGAAATGCAGTTGTCAGAAGGATCGGATTTGTCGAGGCTTTTCTTGAGAAGGCGGCAACGCCTATCACGGCTCTCGAGAAAGCTTATAAGGCGCTTTTGCCTCAATTTATCAGCGGAAAATGGTTTTATCTGATCGCGACGTTCCTCATCTTTATCGGGGCTTATCAGGTGCTGAATAGCCGCGATAGGATACTTCTACCCAAAGTAGACCAGGGGCAATTTATGCTCAAGATTGATATGCCGGTGGGCAGTCGTGTCGAGTTTACGGACAAAGTTGCTCAAAAGATCGAGCGTTTTGTCGCTAAGCTTCCGGATGTAAAAAACGTAGCTTCAGTGGCAGGTTCATCAAAAGGTGAATCGAGCAAAGAAGTCCTGGAGCGGCTCGGATCCAACCAGGCGCAGGTGACCGTGACCCTGAATGCTGAAAGAAAAAATACCACAGCCTCCGTTGTACAGCAGGTGCGTGAACATTTTGAGCAGTCAGCGGAGGGCCGGCAAACCATATACCCGGCACGTTTAGGGTATGTTCTTTTTGACAGTGCTTTTAAGATGGGCGGTGACAATGACGCACCGATTGTCATCGAAATCAAAGGCCCTGATTTGAACGCGTTGAGGTCCATGGCGTTAAGCACACAGGAAAAGCTTTCTCTGGTACCGGGGATTTTCGGTGTGACCAATAGTTTGGCGGACCCGTTCCCCGAGACCAAGCTGATCATTAATAAAGACAGAGCCAGTTTTTATAATTTATCGGTAACTTCGATCGCGCAAGCGGCCAATATGGCGATCAAGGGATTTATTCCGTCCAAGTTTAAAGAAGAGGGAGGCCGTGAGATCGATATTCGCATTCAATTGCAGGAAAAAGAGCGCGATAAGCTAAGGAAGATAGAGTCTTTGATGATCCGTTCTCCTCTGGATCTGGAAGTGCCGCTGAGCGATTTTGTCACTTTTAAAACCGGAAAGGGTCCCAGCGAGATCAAACGTGAATCGCAGGAGCGCACCGTGCAGATCTATGCCAAGATCAGTGGTCGTGAACTTCAGCCGGTAACTTTGGATGTGCAAGCCATGATCGATCATTTAAGGATCCCCGATCGCTATTCGGTCAAGATCGCCGGAGAAAATCTTGAGATGCAGGATTCATTCAAGAGCCTCTACTTTGCGTTCATGCTCTCAATTGTGCTTGTTTACATGATCATGGCCGCGCAGTTTGAATCGCTCTATCAGCCGTTTTTGATCATGTTTTGTGTGCCGCTGTCGTTGATCGGCGTCGCAATAGCGCTGTGGCTTTCTTCCACGCCGCTTTCTGTGGTCGTTGGTCTTGGCATCATCCTTCTTGGGGGCATTGTCGTTAATAATGGTATTATTTTAATCGATTATATCAACCAGCGTCGTTCTGCCGGCGCCACAGTGATGGATGCCACTTTGCTGTCGTGCCACACGCGTTTACGCCCCATTTTGATGACGGCATTCTCGTCTGCGATCGGGTTAGCGCCGTTAGCTTTTGGTATCGGCGAGGGTAATGCCCTTCAGGCGCCGATGGCCGTGACTGTTATGGGCGGAATCCTTGTTGCTACTTTTCTGACGCTTGTTGTCACGCCCGCGCTTTATATTGGCACTGAGGAAATAGGGCAGAAGTTCTTTAAAAAAGGCGAAGATAAGAACGTCGCCGGATGAGTCCATGAGCATCCCGGAAATATCGATCAAACGTCCCATCACGGTGCTGATGATCACCTGCATTGTGCTGGTGTTTGGTATCGTTTCATTGACTAAACTTCCCGTCGAGCTGTACGCCAACACCTCTTTTGGCGAAATTAGTATTATTATCAATGTGCGCGGCAGTATGCCGCCTACCGAAGTTGAGTCGCAGGTCACCCGTGTGGTTGAGGAATCGGTTGCTTCGGTGACCGATCTGCAAAGACTTCTATCCATTTCCAAAGAAGGCGAATCCACCGTTGTTTTGAGTTTTAACCCCGGCACGGATATGAATTTTGCTGCGCTTGAGGTGCGGGAGAAATTTGCCAAGGTTAAAAATAAGCTCCCCAAAGAGATCGAAAAACCGGTTATTGCTGAATTCCAGCAGGCAGACGTACCGGTGCTTGTTATCGCCGTCACCAGCGAGCAGCGTCCGACGGAAGAGACCCGTAAGATCGTAGATGATTCTTTAAAAGAGGGTTTTAAACGTGTACCCGGCGTTGCTAACGTCCAAGTCGCGGGAGGGCGGGAGAGAAAGATCCTTGTGGAGGTGGACCAGACGAGGTTGGCCGGTTTTGGTATATCTCTGGACGAAGTGACAGGCATCTTGGGTGGCAACAATCTCAACCTTTTATCCGGCGAGATTAACCGCCCGCAGGATTTTTTTCTGATACGTACCATCGGAGAATTTGATTCGATTGAGAAGATCAAGAATATGCCGATTCGGCGTACGGCTGAAGGTTCGGTGATACGTGTTAAAGACGTGGCATCGGTCAAAGATTCATTTATGGAGCCCAGTGAGTTCTCGAGGCTTAACGTCAAAGACGTTGTGACTATCTACATTCAAAAAGAAAGCACTAAGAATACGATTACTGTGGTCAAAGGAATCCTGGAGGAGATGGAGAAGATAAAAGAAAAGATGCCGAAAGATATGCGTTTGGTGGTTACCTCCAACCAGGCAGAATTTATTAAAAAGGCGATTGATAATCTCCAGGAATCCTTACTCCAGGGCATCGTAATGATTATTCTTGTGTTTTTTTTATTTCTGTTCAAATTGAGCCGCAGGAGTTTTGTTCTTGTGATGGGGCTTATTATTGCGGCTCTTTTCTGCAAGGGTTTGCCGTTGTTGATCTTTTTTTTACTGATCGTTACCGCACTGATTATTGTGCCGAAATTCAGATCGATCATTATCATGACCATCCCTATTCCTGTGTCGATTGTTGGCGTGTTTATCTTTATGCGTATTGCTAATCTATCGGTGAATGTGATGACGCTTTTTGGCATGGCGCTTGGCGCGGGAATGCTGGTGGATAATTCGATTGTTGTTTTTGAGAATATTTTGAAGAAAAGAGAGGCCGGTGCGCCGATAGTGGAAGCGGCGATCCGTGGCAGTGAGGCGATGTATCTGGCGATCGTCGCTTCGACGCTCGCCAGTGTCATCGTGTTTTTGCCGTTGGCATTCATGGGCCAGGAATTGCAAAAGCTATATTCTGGTATGGCCCTAACCGTTGTTTTATCTCTTTTGATGTCAGTCGTGTGTGCCATCTCGTTGATACCTATGATGTGCTCGCGGCCTAGTTTTGTAGCCGGTTTTGAGGTTACCCCTGCTCATCAGACAACCGGAAGTGCTTCAAAATTTAAAAGATTTACAATAATCGAGAGAAAATTCCTTTTTCGTTCAATACGCCACCGTTGGTGGGTTGTGCTGGTCTGTTGTGCGGTCGTCACGGCTTCGTTTTATTTTTTATCGCTTCTCGGCAGAGAGTATCTGGGTAGCACCGAACAGAGTAAATTCACTATATTTGTGGAATTACCCGTGGGCGCCCGACTGGAGGCAAGTGACAAGGTGGTCAAGAAGATAGAGAGTTTGGTCAGAACCATTCCTGAAGTCAAGAATGTTAGCTCACGCGTAGAAGGTTGGTCCTCTAAGGTTTATGTTGAGCTCGTGAGTGGGGATGAGCGCAAACGTACGGTCAAAGATGTTGAGGAGCAGATTCGCAAGGAAACCGAAAGAATGCGACCAGCTTTCATATATTTCCAGGAAGAAGATCAAATAGGCACCAAGGAACTGGTCATAGAGGTCTTTGGTTATCAATATGAAAAAATGCGTCAGGTTGCATTCGCCGTTGCCAACAAACTTGGATCAATCAAGGGATTGTCGGATACCAAGATCCGCATGCGCGATGGTCGGCCGGAGATGCAGGTGCTTGTCAATAAAAGAAAGGCCGCCACTTTTGACATGACCGTAGGCGATGTGGCCAATCAGATCCACGGCCAGATGCGCGGACTGCGTGCCACGATTTATCATACCGAT
>CAZAPB010000011.1:0-5268 GCA_964486835.1 uncultured Planctomycetia bacterium | reverse complement strand
AAGGAAGTGGAGACTATTTCGCGGTTGGACGAGAAATACCGCAAAACCTTTAAGGACTTGCACCGGCTAAACCTTAGCAATAAGGATATGGATCTTGTATTGCTGGACCAAGTAGCTGATTTTAAATTTGGCCTGGGTCCCAGCGAGATCTGGCGCAAGGACAAGTTCCGCATGATTCAAGTTACCGCGAATGTGGGCAAGGTCGCTCTTAGCGAGATAGTAGATAAGGCCAAAAAATCTCTCGATACCATCGCTTATCCCGAGGATCATTTTTATCGGATAGGAGGAGATTATCCGATATTGGTTAAGACCAACCAGCAAATGAGTCTTATGATATTAATAGACCTATTTCTTGTCTATCTGGTTTTGGCGTCTCTTTTTGAGTCGTTGACGCAACCTGTTCTTATTATGCTTGCTGTTCCCCTGGCATTAACCGGCGCCGTTGCGGCACTCTATGCGGGGCCAAAGACAGTTGGGGTCGGTGCTATGCTGGGGATGATGATGCTTGCGGGAATTGTCGTTAATCACTCAATCATGCTTCTTGACCGCATCAATTATTATACGAAAAGAGGGAATGCACCGATTCGAGCGGCGATATTAGCGAATAAGGACCGGTTAAGGCCCATATTAATGACCGCATGCACAACTTCACTTGGACTTTTTCCGATGGCAATTGACAGATCAGAAAGGGCTAATTTATGGTCTCCTTTGGCGCTTACGGTTATCGGAGGCATCATGAGTTCAACCATTTTGACTTTGATGGTAACTCCAGCTATTTCAGTTATTTTTAATGATATAGGGATCTTCATAAATAAGCGGAAAAAATTGGAATATATTGGAAAGAAAAGATTAACAATTTATCGATTTTTTCCAAAGTAGTCAGCGTGTTGAATTAAGATAGCGGAGGGATTAATTCATACTATTTGTACTATTAACTTTTTATATATAATCTTATACTGATAGTATTGATAAGTAAGCGGTATGATGGCATAATTTAGATGTAATATAAGATATGTCATACATTTAATTTGTTTTTTTAATATGTAGTATAAAGTTGTGTTTTCTAGTGACCGGTGTGCAAACTTAATAAACTTGCCGAGAGATTGATGAATCAAGGACAAGATCAGGCGCCAATGGAAAAACAGTTTAAGAGCCGCTATTCTTTCTCTTTTAGGGTTCTATCGGCTTTTATCATACTCACTTTTATTTCACAGGATATGGCTAAGGCCGAATTTCAGCTGGAACGGGAAAGATCAAAGCAAAACGAGAGCAAATTCCTTCCGCGATGGCTTCTTGAACAGCAGCAGAACCACGAAGATGTGATTCGCCAAAAGGATGCTTTTGAAAGTCTTCTCGCTTCTTTGCAGGACGATGAGCTTACCAAGAGGATGCGGCGTCCGAAAAAAATATTTGATGAAGAGGACAGACGCAGGGGCGGCGGGGATGATCGTCCGCTGGCCTATACGCTAAGTGATCTTGATCAGAATGGTGATCCGACGACTATCAATGTCTACAATTACCAGAATGGATTGCTCAATTCGATAACCTCTTACCGTCTCGATGAAGGTTACCGTCAGTATGTAAATCGTGCTGAAGAGATCGAAGGCCAGGACGGTAAAAAATTTATGGGCGGCTATGACGCCGTAAAGAAAGACCGCTTGACCGATGAGATGATTATCAGCGAGAGTTTTTTTGAAGGTGCGAGAGACGCTCGGCGAGTCGCTTATGTGATCAGAGGTTTCAGCGAAGTGGATAGCAACCCTACCGAGATAGCTTTTTATCACTATGACGGCAGCGGGAGACTCACCGATGTAATGGCATATATGATTGAGGGGATGACAAGGGTTGATCTAAAGGCTAAGCCTGACGAGGGGTCATTTTCCAGGAATGATCGGCTTTCCATTGAGGTTTATACCGGCATAAAAGACAAAGAAATGATTTCCTACCGTCTTTCCAATTTCAATGACCAGAATGATCCCGAGCTTTATACCGTTTTTGAGTATGCGAGTGATGGCAAGACGCTCAAATCGGTGAAGGATTATGATATCAGCCGGTTTGGCGAGTTCATCAACGAAGAGAATATTTTTAATCTTAACGACGCTTTGAAAATGCTACTGCTTGAAGAGATGTTTGCCAATCTTTCGACGTCGGAGATCCTCAATCTTCTCAAGACGAAAGGACTTCTCGCCGGCGATCAAGGAGCTGTCCTGGATGAGTTGTCCAAGGATGCTTTGCTGGAAGCGCTTTCCGCCAAGGGTCTTTTGGACCTTTTATATTCGGAGGGCTATCTGGAGGAGGACGCCGATACCATATTCTCGCAATTATCGATAGCCGATATTTTAGGGGCGCTTTCGGCCGAGCAACTGCTCGCGTTTCTTGAGAAAAACGGGGACTTTAAGGTTAACGAAACAGCCGAGAGCATCAAGCAGAAATTGATCGCCCTGGGTTTTGATCTGGACAAGATGAGCAATAGTGAACTGCTGGATATTCTGGAAGGCAATTCTCTGCTGAGTGAATCCGTTGAAAGCCTGATGAGTTCTCTCGACGTGAAGGATTTGCTAGATTTTATGACCTCACAAGAGTTGATGGATTTTCTGGTTCAACAGAAATTTCTCGATTTATCTCAAAACCAGACGCTGGCGGACCTGTTGGATGCGCTTTCCAAAGAGGACATGTTCTCGCGCATCAATGTACATGAAATTCTCGGACTTTTGGCTGGTATCGGCAGGCTTAGCTCTTCGCTGACCATTGAGTCGGCTCTGGCAAAGCTGCTTGCCGAATACATGGGCAACATCTCGCAGGAAGAGGCGCTCAAGATGATCCTCAGCGAAGATCGGCTGACCAGCACCACGCTATACGAAGGCAGTGAGGATCAAGCGCGCGTTTCCATGGTCTTGAGCAAGTATTACTTTGACCGTGATGGGAAACGCGTTTTCGGCGAGAGGACGGATTATACCTATAACAGTGGTGATAAGAATGCGGCTTTGGCGGAAACGGTTACCTATGATGTCAGGGACCTGGCGGTTGAGGATAAGATGAAAAAAGGCATGGGAAGCGTAACGGCTATTGCTGACTATACGGGTAACACGCGAGGCAAAGAAGAAATCAGCTCGATACTTACCGATACTAACGATATCAACGGCGACGGCATTATTACGCGTGCTGAAGCGGAAGCCAGTGCCGCAACGCGGCAGGACTACATTTATGGCGCAGGGCGCCATGCGCTCAAAAGAGTGGAGCAATACGATATTACTGCTCTAACGTCTTTAGCCGAGAAGCTTGCCAGGGGCATGGGGGATCTGATCAGTGCCAGTATTTATCTCGGAGCCAAGGGCCAGGAATTTATCGACAGTATCTTGCAGTACAACCAGGACAAAGAGGTTATGCAGATACAAAAATACTCCTATACGGGTAAAGGCCAGCGTAAAAGGATTAGCTTTGTGAATTCATTTGATGCGATAGATATGCCCCAGGATCTCTTGGCGAAGATCTCAGCTGGCGGTGTTCTAAGTGAGGAGGATATGAAAAGGCTTATCGCTTCTTCGCGAACTGAGTATGAAGGAGCCCGGGGAAAAGAGAAGATCTCGGGCGTATCGTTTCAGAATAATGTTTCCACGGGGGATCTGAGCATTCCTCCGACACAGCCGATCGATATAGCGGCGATGATAGACAATGGCACTCTGAAAGGAACGGTCTGGCGTAGCGGCGGCAGGATAGTTGGCATCACGCTCAACAACGAGGCCGACGAGAGCGATGCTAACAATAATGGGAAGTATGACCGTTTTTATATATTTCAATATGACGCTGTAGGGCATTTGCAGTATGTCTACTTACTGCGCGATGAAGTCACTGTGCCTACGTCCGGCCAGCCCAATTTTACTGGTCAGTACAATTTGAGCCAGGCCACTACTTTTGATTATGGATTAAACAATACCAACAATATCGCGACTATTGTTTTTTTTGGCAACCGTCGGTCTGATTATAGTTACGTCGGCGGCGTTCTTTCGACAGTCACGATGTATTCGATCCCTACCGGAGGAGGCACCCCGGTTTTATTGAGCCTGACGACGTATGAACCACGTGGCGAAGGTTCCACTGATACAAGAATCAGGGATATCAAGAACTATGCTGATGGCTTGCTGAAGTCGACCGTTCAATATCATTACCTCGAGCCGGCATTGACCACAAAGGCCAACGATTGGATGACCATTTCCTACACGGAAGAATTTAATGCTCAAAATGTGAGAAAGAATAAAATTGATTATTTTGGCACTCGATCTCACGAGCGTGTCGATTTGGTTACTGAATATAAACCAGATGGGTCAGCTGTGCTTTCTCAAAGCGATTACGTTTACAATCTTAACACCAGCAAAAATCTGGATAAGGTTGCCAAATATAGAGGGCTTCAGAGCGCGGGTGTTCTTGAGTCTGAAACTATTTATAAAGGCAAGCAGAGCATTGAGGATATTGATTATGCAATATCATACCTTATAAGCTCGATGTCAAATCCGGCGTCAAATCCTGTGGTTCGTCAGATCACAACCTATGATTATGGCAACACCAAGGACGATAAGGGCCTTGATATGACCACGACCTATCGGGTGGTCGGTCTTAATCGCGATGATTTAATTGACATGACACGTGTTCAGATTGTTTCAAATACAGGAAATTGGAAGGAATCCGAACAGCGTTTTGTTGGTTTCAAAGGGAGAGAATTGGCGGATTACTCGAGGAGTTTTAACCCGGATAGCCAGGTTAGAAGTCTGACGGTGACTTGGTATGAGGGGGGAGAGCGTGCGGGAGCGATAGTGGATAGTGGCACAGAAGATGTTGACGCGATGATCCGTCAGGATACATATAAAGGAGACAAGACCGATACCGATATTGCCAATATTGTCATGACCGGCGGAGAAGTAAGCGATACCTCTAACCGGAGTTCAACGATGTTTTATAACGTGGAGCTTGGCAAAGGTCAGGAGAGGAATGATTACAGCTGGATCTATGGCTCTAATGGAACGAGCATCATCACGAGCACGCTATATAATTATAGTAGCGGTCTTTATCTTTTAAGCAGTGTGGTGGCCCGAGGCCAGCATACGTCTGTCGATTCAGCGGTTGATATACAAAGCTACACCGAATATGACGGGACGTCGGATCAGCTTCTTATGTACACTTTTACAATGACCGCCGGTGCTTCCTTTATAGAAGGGTGGACCAACGATTATGATGCGGCGGATGTTAGTAGTTCCACTGTCTATGATTATGGCG
>CAZAPB010000010.1:0-17677 GCA_964486835.1 uncultured Planctomycetia bacterium | reverse complement strand
AGCTTGTCTTTGACCGATTACTATGAGGCATTGACACTGCAATCAAGAAGCCTGGGTATCTCCCTTCGTGATTATCCGGGCTTAAGGGGATTGGAAAGACTGCGGCGCTTGGAGACACGTATCGATTTTAGCAAGGCGAATACAGAACAGGCGCGGGCCTGTGAATTGCTGGACACTGAAAAGCGCGATGCCTTTGGCACGGTTTCCAAACAAGCGCGTAAAGCCTCGGGAGCCGCCGGAGGGGATACCGACGAGAGCGCGTTTCTGACTTATCTGGAAGAAAGCCTGGGAAGTAAAATCAAACAATATCCCAACCTGTCCCGCTATATCGACTACCGCAAGCTGGCCCACGAGCTTTTAAAAAAGTCCGTCTTGGATGAAGAAAAGCGTCTGGGAAAACAGGTGTTTGGGGCTCTTTGCGTCAACGCGGATGAAGAGTCTCTGGTGAAGGCCGCTGAAAGCATAGACGCGCTCAAAAAACTTTTGCGTTTATCGCTAGTGCCGGATGAGTTTGACGATTATCGAAAAGACAACGCCGAATTTGATATCCGTCGCATCAGCGGGTTTATCAATGAGAAGATCATGAATTTGCGCGATTATTATGGAGATACGGTTTTTCTTGAGCCCGGTTTTGAGGCGATGGTCAAAAAATGCGAAGAGTTTTACCGCCTTACCTGGCAAAGAGACACATTTTTTGTCAAAAAGATGCTCGCTCAGATGGACAGGGCCGGCCAGAACCAGGCCGTACTTGTGACCGGCGGGTATCACACGCCAAACTTAAAGCGCCTCTTAAAACAACAGGGTATCTCGTATGTCTGTCTGGCCCCCCGCGTGTATCAGGAGACGGACCAGAAGAGGTATGAAAAGCTTTTGCTGGGGCAGAATTTAAAAAATATAAGACAATTCACCGAAAAGGCCTCCGCTCTTTTGTCGGAAGTGAAATCAAAGTCATCGGGCGCGGATACGATGATGGCCGCGCGCTTAGCTTCTTGCGATCCGTGGGGGAACAGAGATGCTTTCTTTGACGCATTATGCGTGAATGCTGTCCCGGCGAAGTTGACGGGTCAGGGCAGAGCGCAGAGCGCAAAGCGCGCGGTAAATCAAGCAGGCGCGAGGCTGGCGGGGGATTCAGCGTCAAGCGGCAAGCGTCAAGCGGTAAAACAATACCGAAACCCTAACGCTGCAGTTGGCGCGAAGCTGGCGGACTCCCGAAGATTCTTAACGGTCGCATCCAAGGAAAATTTTGGATTGGAAGCGGCAAAGCAGATATCGGCGCAGATCAGATTATTCCAGCAGGAAAATCCAAAACGTGTGGTCAATATGCTCATGGGCCGGGGCGGCACGATGGCCCCTGTTTATGCGGCATTGGCGCCTATACTGAACGATATGGCCGGAAAAGGTGAGATAGAATTTTCAAGGATACAGTGGTTTCAGGCATATGAACACGCAGGTCCTTGGCTCAGCATTGCCGGTCCGAATGATTGGTTTTCAGTGGCCCATTTTATGAACGAAAATTTGTTCAAAAAACTGTCATTGGCAAACGGGTTTAATATGTCTCAAGTCCATTGGATGGCTGATAGTAAATCTCCCGCAGCCTATCTGCAAAGCCTCAAGGATGCCGGTGGAGCCGACATCGCGGACGCGGTAATGGCTAGTGACAAGGGTGATTTTTGGATGCTGCCGCCGGGGACAAGCCCTGATCTTGAAATCGCGGATGTACGAATTGCAAGTGACATCATAGACAGTTTAGGAAAATCCGGACACGGGACGTTACCCCGCGATAGTCAGACAGGAATTACGTTTGGATTAAAGACAGCGCTGAGTGCAAAAGTTGTATTTTTTCTCGCAAACGGTCCGAAGAAAAATACGGCTTTAAAAGCTTTTGTCCAATCCGAACCTGCGGTTAATTTCCCGGCGTCCTTTTTGAAAAAACGGGCCAATCCAACAGTTTGCATTTTTGACCAAGACGCGGCTCAAGGCATTGATATGTCCAATTTTGCCTTGGCTATTGATCAAGTGATCAAACGAATGAGAAATTATGATTCAGACGCATATTTCAATTCAGAGGCAATAAAAAGTGATTTGAATCAAATAAGAGATGAATTCACGGCAGGCGGCTCCGAAGTCTATCCGGCATCTATTTATGAAGACATCCAAGCAATCTTCCGCACAATGCCAGATGGGTTTATTCAGCACAATCAGCAGGCTATCAGAGAACTCATAATGGCATTGTACAATGCAAATACACCGCAAAGTCTCAGAGCCCTCAAAGCCATTGTTTGGGTGAAATATGACACTTTAGCTAAATGTCTTCCCGATCTGTCTCATCAGTTCGATGTGGCGGGAAGTTTTGAATGCGAATTTATTGATGTCGTTTCCACTGCAAGTGTTTTTTGCGACGGTAGCTACGGAACATTGTATGTTTCGACAGATCAGCTTGGCCACAAAATTGTGACTATAACCTATCAAGGAAGATCATATAGTTATGTAAATTTAGCCCTAAAAAATATAGAAATTATCAGGCTGACCGAGGAGGAGATACGAGAGCGTAGAAGCCAAAAATATGCTGAAGAACTGGCCAGACTTAACTATGAACCAGCTTACCCCGGGGATACATACGATAGATACATGAGTACCGCGAGGCTGGCGGCTTTTCAGAGGACAGATGTCAGCGGACAGAGGCCAGATGCGCCGTTATCCGCCATCCGCCAACCACTATCCCAAATCCAGACCAAAGACGCGGGCGCGAAGCTGGCCCAAAATGGTGTGCCCGCTATCCAAAAAATTACAGCATCGACAAGACTCTATAAAGGAGACGTGATCAGAGGACTCAGGCAGGGTTCGGAAAATACTGACTTTGTGGTGTTGGATGAAGTCTATGATCCCGCTAATCCTTTAGCTGCGGATGTCATCCATGTCCAGGCTGTGAATGCGACGACAAAGACGTCTACCGGTGACCCTGTGACGGTCCAAAAGAGCGCTGTTTACCAGAGTGACACCGACTCTATAACACTCTCCAGGGGGATATGGATATCCGAAAATAATAATGCTCTTCTGACGCCAACATTGGAGCATCCGTACAGCAGCAACGAAACGCTGGCTGGTCATTTGCGATCCTTTCAACGATCGGGGATCGTACCCGGTTATATCCAGATCGTTGAACGGGAAGATCATTTTTACCTTAGGTGGATGCCCGGCGTGGCGGGCATTGATACCCAACACAGCTACGAACTGGATTATCAGAGAGCCCAAGACGCGCTTGATCAGATTACCGAATGCAGGAGGCTTATGAGACGACCCATGCGTTGACTCCCGAGCAGATCAAGTATCTTCAATTGGCGAGGAAAAAAACAGATACGCCCCGTAAGGTCGTTTTCATCGCGATGGAAAATCATTGGCATGGTGTGGGCGGAGAGAGAGATTATGTGCGCGATTTTTCATCGGCGCTTGCGCAGCGGGGGCACCAGAGCTTTGTTTTTTCTGTGAATTACGGTCGTAAGACTCTTAATGGCGACGAGGTTGTGATCACGGGGCTTGAGATACCAGTCTATGATGGACATCTGACTGTGGATGTCATCAAGCGCGAGATCCGGCTCCAGGACGGTTCGGTGGTCACGAACTATCTTTTACAAGCTTCTGAGAAGACTCCGATGATATTTGAAAAGATCTACAAAGAACAGGGTAGTATACGAGGTGCTGTAGAGGCCGTGCTTCTCTCCAAGGCTTCATTTCTCATCTGCAAGCAACTGAATATGCATCCGGATATTCTTTTCGCGAACGACTGGCAGGCGGGCCTGGCCAATGCTTATCTGAACAATGAATACGTTGATGAGCCCCTTTTTAAAAACACAAGTTCTCTCTTCATTACTCACAACATTAGCTATCAGGGTGTATTTGATGGATATCATGTCGCGGACCCCGTGATTGCCGATGAGAAAGGGCAAAGTATTTTGACCGCGCGAGGCGAATTGAACCCGACCCACCCGAAGTATCAACTTCTTGTCAGCGGGGGCGTTACCAAAGATGATCTCTTCCGGTTATGGAGCGATAGGGACCAGAAAGAATACATCCATATTCGTTTATTGAAAAGGAATGACAGGGGCCTGCAGGTGTTCGAGCCTGCGGATCCGGACGGATATGTTCGCATGCTTCTGGCGACAGGAGTGCTCAAGCTGAACAGCACGGCTTCCCTGAATAATGAAGGTCATTCAATCATGGAATTGGCGCCTGTTAACGATAGGGATGACTCAACGCACAACTTATGGGGTTTGCCACAATCGGTCGTTCGTCGTACGGGCACACCGGGATTTGAATATTTTGCCCAGGCAAAGACCGGCGCTAAGGGAAGCCTGTTGAAAGTAGGCGCAGGTTCGTCAGATACGACGGTGGCGGTGGCGCCGCATACCCTGGAAGAAACCTTTACGCCCGAAAAAGGCGCTGGAATGGACGGCGTGATGCGCCGTAAGAAGCATGAGGACGCGGCTCAAGCTGTGTACAACGGTTGTAATGTGACTCCTGAGGTGACCGAACATATCCAGTCGGGAGGGTATGAGCCTGTCGAAGCCAATGAGACGGCCACGACACTTGTTCGGAAGAAAAGAATTAATAAAATTAATCTTTATAACCAGCTAAGACATCTTGAGGTTGACAATAAAGACATTAGAGAAGTTTTCAATCTAGAAACATTATGCGGGAGCGCGGAAAATTTTCAAGAGGCTCTAACGGTCGTTATGATGGCAAGATTCACCGAACAGAAAGGTTTTCAGGATATCAACGAGGATTTTTTACGCAGACTGAAAGCCAAAGGCATCAAGCTGGTGATCTTTGGTGACGGGGATCCGGCGACGCGGGAGAGTTTGAAAGCGTTGGCGCAAAACCCCGAGTTTGGGGAGACGTTTGGCCTCATTATCGGATATTCAGAAACTTATGCGGATCATTTTTTTAATTCGTTCGATGTTTATGCGGGCCATTCGCTGTGGGAACCGGCGGGGATCGCTCAGCAAAAAGCGAATATTTTCGGCGGGACGGTAGCGGTGCTTTCGAATGTCGGAGGGCATAAGAGCTTTGTCCAAGACGGCGGATCGGCGATTACTTATGAAATGCCGCTAGACCAGAAGCAAAGACGCGAAAACTGGATACGCGCGTTGGAAACGGCCGCTGATATCAAGCATAACAGGCCGTATGCGTGGCGCGAGATGATGCTCAAGGCCCAGCGTTTTCGCTTTATTGCTGACTGGAGGGTGCGTTCCGCCCAATATGAAAAAATATTTGATAAGGTTTTGAGCAGACCTCGCCTGGCCAACAGGCATTTTGTCCAATTCATGGACCGCCTGGCTTCTCGTAATATCCGGTTTATAAATGAGCCCGCGGATCTTTATGTTTTAGCCTCATTAAATGAACGACAGCTCAATCCTCTTGCCGGCTATCTGATCAAGGATCATGGCCAGACAATCAATAATGTCGATATCGATGCCAGCATGACCGCTCAGGATGTTGCCGACTGGGTCGACGGTAATTTTTCGAGTTTCGTCGTGCAGTTGAAAATAGAGGGGACCACATTGAAAGTCCGGAAAGTCCAATCCGGCCTGCCCCTTAGTCAGGCTGTTAGCGCCGCCCGGCTGGCCGCAAAGACCAATTACGTTTTTTCAGAAAAAGAAGGCGCGTTTGCCCAAAATACGGCCTGGTTGATCGCGGATGCTATCGCCAAACGCCAAAATGAAAAATCTCCCACATCTGTCGTCAATGTTCTGCTTCCCACAGGCAGTACGGTGGCGGCAATGTATCCTTTGCTTGCTAAAAGAATCGGCGAACTAGCCACGAGCCGAAAACTGGATCCGTCCCGCATTCACTGGTATCAAGCATACGAATATAAAGGTATTCAAAAAAATGACGAAAGATCCAAGGCGCATTATTTGAAAGTTAATTTTTTTGACTATCTCCAAGGGGTAGGCGAGGCTCAAATTCATTATATTGAAGAAAAAAGCATAGATGAATACGCCCGATCATTAGCCGCTCAGGGCGGCGCGGATATCGCGATCGCGGCGATGGGAGACGACGGGCATTTTTGGATGGTCAAGCCCGGGTCAGACATGACAGCTTCTGTCTTGATAAGAGAACTTGATGGCGGCATGAAACGTGGTCAGAATTTTAATGATCTTAATGACCAAGACGGCAAAGCTTACGGAATAACTCTTGGACCGGTAGTCATGCAAAAGGCCCATCAGGTAATACTAGTAGGATCGGGAATAAGCAAAAAGGGTATTGCGGATAGGATTTTGAAAGGCTTGACGATATCCGTTGATTTGTTGCCATCCGAATGGCTTTATCGGCTTGTTCAGTCACAAATGATTTTAGAACGAACGCTTGCGCCGGATAAATTCAGAACACCCGATTTTAATCTGTTGCCGGGGCAAAGCGTTATCTTTCATCGTGATGATCTGGGCGAGCAGGGGAGAATGGTTTCTTTATCGGATAATTATAAAGACGGATCGGTTGTAATTCGCGCAGAAGCCAAAAGCGTCTATCTAGATACTCATCCATTGAAAGTTGATACGGACAGTCAATCAAAAGCAATACTGACATGGCCCAAAAATGAGGAATTTCTAATAGTACACGGAAAACCGTCAAGGTTTGGATATACAGATTCAGCTGATATCCAAAAACCTTCTCTAAATGTAGAAGTCCTTTCCGGTGGCGAGTATGTGGCGGTTACCAACGCGAGCTCCCTTAATCTATTGTGCCATAAGGTAGCTGAGCCGATGAATGGCGCCCGGCTGGCGAATAACCGGAGGATGGAGGTGGGTACGGGTTCGAATCTGTTAGGAATGATCGAACAGATGTTTGAGCTCCAAAAAAAAGAAGAAGGATATTTTAAAATTTGGGATGATGGAAGGAATATTAAATACATCGTTCTTACAAGAGACGGAAAGCGACACGTGTTCACGGATTATAATGAAGTTCTTCGCTTGAAAGAAACGGGGAATATTTTGTGTTATGGCATAGTAAATCCGGTTAGGGCGACGAGAGCAGGCGCTAGTTCTACCGTAAGGATTGCGGACAACGACCCAAAGGCCCATGCTATAGATTTTGATAAAATAAGGGATCAGTATACCAATGAATACTACATTGAATGGACAAGTAGCGCCAGCCGGGAATGGGTTTTAACTTTCAATTTAAATGCGTCTTTCCCTCCGATCAAAGATGCGGACCCGCAAGCTCAGCCGCTGTACTTGACGATCAGCCGTAAAGATAAAACGCCCCAGGCTGATATGAAGAATCAAGAAAATCTTGAAGATATGATCGAATTATTAATTTTGTTGGACAAGGAAAATAAATCAGTCAAGGACAAGGCAGAATCCTATCGCTTGCTGATCAACGGGTGGTATTATTCAAATAATCAGGAAGCTACCTCCGGCGGCGCTACACAAAATCAAGCGCATGCGCAGGGAATGCGTAGGTTTTTGCCTATAGAATCCGAGTCCGTTACATCATTAGGCCGTAATGGAAATGTTGAAATAGGATTGATTGATAGCAAGGGTTATTCGCCGGCTATCGCGCTTACCGGCGATGACGACAGCTGGCGTCAATTGGCCAAAATCCAGGCGCGGCTTCTTGAGGGAATTATCAAAACGGACACAGGGAGAAGTGCAGGCGACAAAATGTCATTCGATATTTCGTTGGCGCCTGCAGGCGGCGGAAGGTACAGACTCGTTACTTTTCCCAGGGGGCGCACCTTGTCCACTTCCGACCAAGCTCCATTGATAGGGGCTTTGGGTCTTGTCGGGGTCCTTGAAGGACTAAATGAACAAGCAGCCGATCAATTTACATCCAACTATTATTTGAACACGACAAGTGAGCTGTGCGCTTCGCTTGTTGTCGTGGAACGATTTGCTTCGCAGTTGACCGGTGGCGGTGACGGAGCCCGGCTCGTTGCCGGTTCTCAGGCCGGATCTTTGCCGAATAATGCTATAGAGGCTATAAAACTCCGGCCCGCCGGACTTCCTCCGGCTGTTGTTAGCGCTAGAGTCGCTCCGCCGGAGGATCTGGCACAGCTTATCAAGCACTCTGCTAGTGCCAAAAATCCAGCCCCCGTCGGCGCGAGAGCAGCTCAATTTGAGGGGATCCAAAAAGGTGATTATGTTTCTTTCGTGTACAAGTATTGGTCTGCTAAAGCTCCGCTCTATGGATTTGTTACATATATAAGTCGAGGCTACATAACTATAAAAGGTAACGACGGGAAATCTTACGATTTTGGTCCGGAAATCTCTAAGTACCTTACAGTTTCTGTAGCACAAAGTAGGGCTGACCGAGAATGGGATGAAGATCATGATGCGAATCGTAAATACAGAATGGGTACTTATGTTCCGCGAGATGGAGAACACGGATATGGTGCGAGACTTTCACGGCAAACTTCTGTTGCCCGTGTGAGGGCCGTTTCGCTGCCAATCAGACCCCAAGTACCTTTTCGTCCGGCATTGAACCACCGGCTGGGCGCGGGTCAGACGCGCTGTCACGCCCGGTATGTCGAGTTTGCCATTCAGACGATGACCACCGGTCAAAGCGGCACTCTGATGGTGGGCGAAGCCGAGCTGGAATTCGGTATCGTCGTGGACACGGCGGGAAAGAAGGTCTTGATGATCGGCGGTATGGGCGCCGGGCCGGTTGTGATTAGGGATTATCGCCTATCACTTCGCGCGGTGCAAAGGCGCCTCGGTATGTTGCAAGTGTCCCGTACGGAACTGTTAAAACAGCTCGGATCTCAGGAAAATGAACAAAGGACCAAAATCTGGGCGGCCGTGGGCCAAAGCCTTAAGCAATTGGCCGGCAGTCCGGCTGTGATAGAGCTTCACCTGAATGGATTTAACAACGCCGATTTTCGCTGTGTCGATGCTCCTGAGTTGTCACGTTTATTGCGCATATTGTCAAAAAGAAATGTTTTGACCGTACTCAAGGGCAGGCCCGAAGTGATCAATGTTCTGATTTCTCAGGCCAGACATGATTATCCGGAGGCTACTTTTCTTTACAGAGATCCAAAATCTCTTCCCGATTCTCACGCGAAAGCGCCTGTGGCGGCCATCGCGGCCGGTAAAGAGGATATTATGTCTATCCCTTCCGGTTGTTTCAGGGTAGGACATGAAGCGGTTACCAGAAATTCCCTGACCCGTTATCAGTCGCTCTTACTGATCGCGGAGCTCGAGGCAAAAATGCAAACGACGGGAAACCGGTATTTTTACAAGGAACATCTTAGGGGAGCATATCAGGCTATCGGGATCGATGTTTCAGACGAAAAAGAGTGGTGGGAGGTTATCTCAGGCAATAATACGAAGTGGGATATCGTCCAAAGGTATTTAGCGCGCTTGCGGGCTATTCCTATGGGTGCCAAGCTCAGCCTCGCCGCGCGCCTGGCCCGCCAGATCGCTTCGATGGCGTAATATGATTTAAGGCCCAAATCACTCTTTGCCGTTTTTTGAGCTATAATTACAGTATGATAAATCAAAAGCCAAAAACGGTTCTTGTCGACGACAAGATGCAGAAGAAATATTGCTATAGGCTGACGGAGCCGCCGGGGAAGAATTTTGATCCGCGGTTTAAACCGCAGCTCACTCCCAAAGAGATGCTGGCCCTCGGTGTTTTCGGCGGCAAGTACATGACGGATTGCCGGGAAGAATTTCCGCCCGATTGGTTTTCAGGAGCCAAGCTTAGCCCGGAGAGATCAGACCCAAAGCTTAATTTTTTTGGAGTGAGCGCCAGTCAGCCTTTGAGTGAATGGCGCCGTAAGAACTGGATAGGTCCCGAGGACCCTCGTGGCTGGTTCCAATGGTATTGCCGCTATTATCAGGGAAGAAGGATCCCGGAAGAAGACGATATCCAGATACGCCGGTGGCTGGCCATGAAAAGACATATACGGCAGATCGAGATCAACTGCGAGCCGCGTGATATGAATTGCCGCCGCCGCCAAAGGCAGGCTCTCTTGCATTGGGCCTATAACAGCCGGAAAATATGAGCCCTTGACCCCCGCAAGAGGGTCAAATTTGAATAGTTTTTATCTGACAAATAATATGATAGAATCCCTTTCTAATATGGATAAATTAACTAAAGTTGGCGAAGCTGAGCTAAAGATCAAGGATAAGGTCATCAAGCTCCCTTTGTATGAGGGAGCCGAAAAGGAGCTGGCGATCGATATCCAGTCGCTCCGTAACGAGACCGGCGCGATAGCGCTTGATCCCAGCTATGGCAACACAGGCTCCTGCACCAGCTCTATTACCTATATCGATGGCGATAAGGGGATCCTGCGTTATCGCGGTATTCCTATCGAAGAGATGGCCCAGACGTCGACTTTTCTTGAGGCCTCCTTTCTGATCATCTATGGACGTCTTCCCAACGGTGCGGAACTTGGTAAGTTTGTCGATAATATCACCCGGCACACGATGATCCATGAGGACATGAAGCGTTTTTTTGACGGCTACCCGGTTTCGGCGCACCCAATGTCGATCCTATCATCGATGGTCTGCTCGCTTTCAAGCTATTATCCTGACTGTATGGCAGACAACAAAAAGACGATGGATCTCAATATTTCCCGTATCCTCGCCAAAGTGGCTACCCTGGCGGCTTATTCTTATAAGAAATCGATCGGACAGCCTTATATCGGCCCGGAGAACAAACTGGGCTATGTGGAGAACTTCCTCAATATGATGTTCGCGGTGCCGGCTGAGTCGTACAATGCCAATCCCGTGGCGGTCAAAGCTTTGGAAATGATCTTACTTTTACACGCGGATCACGAACAGAACTGCAGTACTTCAACGGTGCGCATGGTTGGCTCAAGCCAGGCCAATCTTTACGCCTCTGTGTCAGCGGGTATTTGCGCGCTTTGGGGCCCCCTGCACGGCGGCGCCAATCAAGCGGTCATTGAGATGCTTGAGCAGATCGAAAAAGAGGGAGGCGATACGCTTTCTTTTGTGCGTCGAGTCAAGGACAAGTCCTCGGGCGTCAAGCTAATGGGTTTTGGGCATCGGGTCTATAAGAACTTCGATCCCCGCGCCAAGATCCTTAAAGCCGCTTGTGACAGGGTCTTGGCGTCTTTGCATAT
The DNA here is from genome assembly GCA_964486835.1 of uncultured Planctomycetia bacterium. Classification (GTDB taxonomy): domain Bacteria; phylum Omnitrophota; class Gorgyraeia; order 2-02-FULL-51-18; family 2-02-FULL-51-18; genus CAMDWQ01. The sequence goes on along the minus strand of CAZAPB010000010.1, from coordinate 6,591 downwards.
GTCGAGCCCGCTTTTTGATATCGCCAAGCACTTAGAAGAGACGGCCTTGTCGGACAGCTATTTTCTCGAAAGAAAACTTTATCCCAACGTCGATTTTTATAGCGGTATCATCTTAAGGGCCATCGGGATCCCGATGAATATGTTCCCGGTGATGTTCGCCATCGGCCGTATGCCGGGTTGGATCGCGCAGTGGAAGGAAATGCATGATTCTCCCGAGATGAAGATCAGCCGCCCACGCCAGATTTATACCGGTTCAACCAAAATACCGTACATTCCCGTCGATAAGCGCTAGAACAGTTTTATTTCCGGAAGTTTCTTACTATTTTTTTTAAAAAAAAGATTCTTTGCCGAGGAGTTCTACCGGCGGACGTCCCTGGGAGAGGCGCCGCAGGTTTGTATCCCGCAGCGAGTAGGCGCATCCGCAGTACTGCTGTGTGTAAAACCCTTCCCGCTTAGCGATCTGGATGCCTCGGTTTGAGCCGTCCATTTTTCTCCAGTTGTGTCCCCAATAACGGACTCCGGGGAACAGGGAGGCGGCTTTCATGCCCGCGCGTGTGACTTGGTCCATATCTTTCCAGCGTGAAATACCCTGACAGCTGGTGAAGACCTTAAAGCCATGATGATAAGCGTAGTGGGCCGTCTTTAAAAATCGTAGATCAAAACACATTGAGCAGCGTTCACCTCGTTCGGGGTCCCTTTCATGACCTTTCATGCTCTCGAGCCAGTGGTCCGCGTCATAATCGGCGTCGATGAATGCAATGCCCATCTTTCGGGCGTATCGTATATTCTCTTCTTTGCGAAGATCATATTCTTCCCGCGGATGGATATTGGGGTTGTAGAAAAATACCGATAGCTCGATCCCGGCTTGGTGGATATCCTCGATCACCGAGCCCGAACAGGGCGCGCAGCAGGAGTGCAGCAGTACTTTTTTTTCACCGCCGGGAGGAGGCTGGATAGAATATTCTTTATTCATCGGAATATCATAGCATTCTGTCGAAAAGATGGCTAACGGACGCTTTTTTGTGTTTTGCGCCGGGAAATTCTTTTTTTTGCCTTGCCCTGAATTTAAGCTCTTGGGGTATAGTCAGCCTTGTCAAAATATGAGAAATTACTGACAAGGTTGGCCCGAGTAATTGTCAGCACAACCGGGATACTACCACGATAAAGTATTCAATTTTTAACGTCATCATGCCTTTCTCAATAGGTGCCAACCATGTCAAGCGCTAACTATAGAAAATATTCTAACAGTCTGCTAATGCAATATTTGGGTTTAATCCATTAACATCGGATGCGGGTTTGTGCGGTATAAGGGTTGACAGGATTTTTTGCAGATGAAGGGAATCATAACTCATGAGAAAGCCGACCCGTATTTTTCTTTTTAGAACCGGCTACTCGGCCTGCGTATATTAATTATTTTGTAATATTGCCGTAACAATAAACCGGTAAGATTCTTATCAAGATCGCATCAAGTTTTTTTGGTCGTTCTTTGCTATTTAAATCAAAACTGCGCAAGGAATCCTGGATAGAAGTACTGGTCGAAAGGCGGTTGCGTGGTTATAAAACAAACAGAGGTATTTCTATGAAAATATTCAAGAAATGGGGTTTATTAAGTGTGTTGGGCGTGCTGTTCCTGCTCGCTGGAACGGGCGCAGCATTCGCGGATGATGGCATTAACGCGGGCGATACGGCTTGGGTGTTGATCAGCGCGGCGTTAGTGCTTATGATGACGCCGGCGTTGGCGTTCTTTTACGGTGGGCTTGTCCGTAGAAAGAACATTCTTTCCGTCCTGATGCAGTGTTTTATGATCGCGTGCTTGATCACGATCCAATGGGTGGTGATCGGCTACTCGCTTTCATTTGGTCCGGACGTTAAGGGGTTGATCGGCAATCTATCATGGATGGGATTAAAAGGGGTTGGAGCGACTCCCAACGCGGACTATGCGGCGACCATTCCTCATCTGGTGTTCATGATATTCCAGGCGATGTTCGCGATTATCACGCCGGCCTTGATCCTGGGTGCTTTTGCGGAAAGAATGAAGTTTTCGGCATTTTGTCTTTTCTCCCTTTTATGGGCGACACTGGTCTATGACCCAATCTGCCATTGGGTGTGGGGAGTCGGAGGGTTTATGCGCAACTGGGGCGCGCTGGATTTCGCGGGTGGCACGGTTGTTCATATTAACGCGGGGATCGCCGCTTTGGTCGCTGCTTTGGTGCTTGGTAAACGACAGGGTTATCCTCATAAGATATCACCTCCGCATAATTTACCTTTCGCGGTTCTAGGCGCGGGTCTGTTATGGTTTGGATGGTTTGGTTTCAATGCGGGCAGTGCTCTTGCTGCCAACGGACTTGCGGCCAGCGCTTTTGTGGCCACGCATGTGGCCGCCGCGGCGGCGGGCCTGACCTGGGCTATCCTTGACTGGAAATTCAATAATCACGCGACGATGCTGGGCATGATCACTGGCGCTGTGGCAGGGTTGGTTGCCATCACTCCCGCGGCAGGTTTTGTCACTCCGGCCGATGCGATATGGATCGGAGTCGGGGTCTCGCTGGTGTGTTATTTCTTCGTCGCGGTGGTGAAGACAAAGTTTGGCTATGATGACTCTCTTGACGCTTTCGGTGTACATGGCATTGGCGGCATATGGGGAGCTTTAGCGACTGGATTGTGGGCTAATAAGACTGTGAACGCGGCCGGCAATGACGGCTTGTTTTACGGAAACCCGGGGTTATTTTTGATCCAGGTTAAAGCGGTGCTGGTCACGGTTATCTATTCAGGGATCGTGACATTCTTGCTTTTGAAGCTTGTGGACCTTGTGTTGGGTTTGCGTGCCGCCGCGCAGGCTGAGCGCATTGGTCTGGATCTTACACAGCATCGTGAATCCGGTTATACCACTTTGGAATAAGGAGACAAAACATGAAATATATTATCGCGATTATTCAGCCAGACCGTTTGGATGAGGTCATGGATCTATTGGAAGAAAAAGAAATACACCTGGTAACGGTCTCGGCGGTGATGGGCCGCGGTCGCCAAAAGGGGATCGCTGAAGTCTACCGTAGTCATAAAGAAGCCGGTAGTCTTCTGAAGAAGACTAAACTTGAGGTGGCTGTGAACGATGAGTATCTCAAGCCGGCGATCGAGGCGATCTCCAAAGGTGCCCGCACCGGAAAAATCGGTGACGGCAAGATCTTTGTGCTAGATCTCCAGGAGGTTATCCGTATACGCACCAATGAATCAGGAAAAGCGGCAATCGGTTAACGTTCTCTAAAAAAACCGGCAGGATTCTCGCAGTTTTGGGGTCCTGCCGGTTTTTTCTTGGAGCATTCTCGCTGATGTGAGAATATTATTCTCATGAAACCTCTTTCTGATCTCGAAAAATGGAAATTTCTGGCGGCGTTTGATATTAACCAGGCCGCTTCCGATTTTTGCGGGTATTCGGCTGAGGCATCGGCCAAAATTGCCGGAGAGCTCGGTGTTTTGTATCTGACGGATTTTGTTTCCCGCCTGGCGACGGACGCGGCAGCGGATGTGTTGAGAAGCATTCCCGAACCGATGCGCGAAGAGATCGTGAGGGGGCTGACTGCGGAAAGATCCGCCATGATCCGTGAGGTGCTCCACTTCAGGCCCGGGACCGCCGGCTCGCTGATGGCCAAGGAATATCTTGCGGTGCCGCTGGACTATACGGTTGGACAGGCTACCGAGTATCTCAGATCCCTTCGACCGGATAACAAGGGCAAAGTATCCTATATCTATGTGGTCGATCAAGACCACCGCCTTGAGGGCGTGATTCAAATACGGGATCTTGTTTTTCATTTACCCGCTCAGCCGGTGAAGAATATTTTGCGGAGCCCTGTTGTGCAGGTGGAAACCGGCATGAGACAGCAGGATGTGGCAAGACTTCTTCAGCGTCACCGTTACCTGGGACTTCCCGTGGTGGACGAGTCCCAGCGTCTGGTGGGGGTCATCAGCGCCGACAGCGCGATGCAGGCCGCTGAAGAAGAGGCCTCTGACGATATCGCCAAGATCGTCGGAACCAGTCCCGAGGAGATACGCACTCAATCGGTGCGCCGTGTCGTCGGATTTAGATTGCCATGGCTTTTTGTAAATATCGTCAGCGGGCTTATCTGCGCTGTTATCTTCGGCGCATTTCAAAACGATGCGGCGACCATCGTAATGCTTTTTGTGTTTGTTCCGTTGGTCTTGGGTTTGTGTGAAAGCACCGGCGTACAGGGCGCGACTATTGTCGTGAGAAATATTACTTTGGGCAATATCGCGTCGAATCAGCTTAAAAAACTTTTTGTGCGTGAAACTCTGGCCGGCATTATCATCGGTGCTGTTTGTGGAACTGCCGTTGGCCTGGCCGCCTTCTTTTGGAAAGCGAATTCTCGGGTTGGTTTGGCGCTGGTGGCTTCACTGACGTTGGCGATCATCTTCTCGGCGATCATTGGGCTCTCGTTGCCGCTTATTTTTAAAAAGTTCAAGATAGACCCGGCTATCGCGTCGGGTCCGTTGGTGTTGGCGCTTTGCGACATACAGGCACTGCTTGTGTATTTTAATCTTTCAAATTTTATTCTTAAAATGTCTTAATAATACTGATGTTTTCCCCGGTAACAGGGCGAGACCTGCCTTTCTTTTAGCTATCTATTCTGGGGCAAACGGAGTACCATGACGGCTGTCCAAAGGAGAAAATATGAAAACTCAGAATTTTAAGAGAGTCGATAAACGTAAGGAAAAGGTCAGTAAGACTGAAAAAGTGGACAAATTCGTCCAGAGAATGAAACGCCAAGCCCAAGCCGCTGCGCTGTTGGTCAAAGCCGTCTAGTTTTTCAAGCTCCCGTCCACGTAGGACCGCTTAAGTTCATTGAGCGGAACATCTTACAAAAAGAATCAACTAAGAATAGCCGGCCCATTTCACTAGAGCCCGGCGCTTAACCGCGCCAGGCTCTCAAAAAAAGCATTATTAGGCGCCGCTGGTTAGGAAGCTAAGAAGCGAATCGCCGATGACATTGGTTCCGGCGCCGATCAATGCGCCTGAACCTGCTTTACCGCCTGAGGCCTCGGCAGATATCGCGCCGACGCCTGCCCCCAAGAGCCCTTGTCTTAGGATGTAGCGGTTGTAGTCCTGTTTGGGCGCTTGGGAATAGGAGTAGTAGACCGGTGTTTGTGGAGCGGGCTGGGTATAGATGGGCTCGGGTTGTGGGTAGTAGACGGCCTGCGGTGTTTGTACCTGTACCGGCTGAACTGTCTGATAAATTTGTTTTTGGTATACCGGAGTTTGATAGACCGGCTGAGAGTAATAGGCAGGCTGACTGTAAGAAGGTTGCGATCCGGATGTCTGCGGACTTCCGCCTAAAATACCCAGAAGCACATTGCCAAGTATTGATGTTCCGGCACCGACAAGAGCGCCTTGGCCGGCTTTGCCTCCGGAGCTTCCCGCCGAGATAGCCCCAACTCCCGCCCCTAAAAGACCTTCTTTTAAAATATCCGTATAATTAGACGCCGCATAAGCTTCGGGTCCAAACACTAATAATCCCAGCACTACTGCTAGCGTTACCACTTTCAGTTGTTTTCTCATGGAACTGCCCTCCGTTAGCTTCTTAGACGCCAAGGGATAAAAATGGTTTAATGAACGAGGGTCAGTTTGTCCGATCATGAAAATATTTTCTAAAGTTATAACGATCTTTTTATCAGATATTATTTATCAAAAATAGACAATCGGGGGGCTTTTGCAGTACACTATATATAGTAGTATCAATTCGAATAATCGACCTGCAAAATAACTTTTATCCTGAAAAATGTATCGGACAAAATAATGTATGGTCAGTAAGAAATTGTTTAATCTTTTAAAATATAAATGGGTATTATTTTTTTTACCGGCTGTATTTTTTTCTGTCCCTCCTTCTCTCGTATATGCGGTTCCTGTAAACTCAGACGCGGATATTCAGATTACCGATAACTTAGGCATTAAAAAATTTACGGTTTCCGACTCCGATGGATTGGCCATTGCTTTTATTAATTCGAACGCTCTGATGCAGTTGGGTATGAACGGACAAACCGGACAGTTGAATATTTATTCCGAGCAGGGCGCGGCGGATTTTACACTCGGATTCAAGCCTAGCGCGTCAATGACCGAAGACACAGTTTATACAATGCCGGTGGATTTTGGCGCGGCGGGTCAGTATTTGACCACTGACGGTAATGGTATTCTTTCATGGGCCGCAGGCTCTAGTGCGCTAATTTTTGCCGATTCTTTGCAGGATATTGCCGGAACGGTGAATCTCGTTGGGGATAGCGCGGCACCTGGCGTGAGCCGTTATTACGGAACCGACGGAGCCGGAGCAAAAGGATGGTATGTTTTCCCGGCAGGCTCGGGTGATGTGCTAGGCCCTGCCTCAAACAGCGATAATTATGTGCCTCAATGGAATGGAGCCGATGCTAAAACTCTAAAGAATGGTTTAGCTGTCGGTGTTGGTGCGGATATGGTTAAATTCGGTGCGCCTAACCGTGGCGAACGAACAGTTTAATATAACCGCTTATTGGCGATAAATGAGGAATTGGCAATACTTTAGCCTTCGAGTGTCTCGTCCTTTTGGGTTA
>CAZAPB010000009.1:0-17865 GCA_964486835.1 uncultured Planctomycetia bacterium | reverse complement strand
TATGCCCGTTGTCGGGTAAGCGGCACTGCTGGAGATGAAAAGTATCTTTTTGATCTTGGCCTCGTATGCGGCCTGCAACAGTAGGGCATTGATCAAAATGTTAGGCGTCACATGAGCTAGGGGATCCGAGACCATGACGGCCGCGCCTGAGGTTTGTGCCGCGCACATAAAAAGATAATCGGTTCCTTTGACGGCCAGACGGCAGCCCTCGAGAGTGGTCAAATCCGCCTGAACATACTCAATGCGAGGATCAACGATAACTGCGGGCCGCTTGTGAAGAATACCGCGCACGCTCGCTCCGTTCTCGGTAAAATATTTCACCAGATTGGACCCGATGAATCCTGACGCGCCGGCAATAACTACCTTGGAGTTTTTGATCTCAGGAGGAAGCATGAATAAAATAATTCTTTCTTGAGAGATATTCGTCCTGGTGATCACAAAACCAGTCCCATGTTTTTTTCAGGCCCTCTGCCAGAGAAGTATGCGGCTGGTAACCTATCGCTTGCCGTGCTTTGGCGATATCCATCACGCGCCGTGGAAAACCAGACGGTTTGGAAGCGTCAAACTGCGCCTTAAAAGGAATTAGCGTCTGCAGTGTCTCGACCAGCTGGCGAATAGTCACACCTTCACCACTGCCAAGGTTCACAAATCCACCGCCCGTTCCATGATATAAAGCGAGCACGACTCCTTCCGCTACATCTAAGCTATACGCAAAATCGCGCACCGCCGAACCGTCACCCCATATCACAACCGGATCTTCCTTTCGAAAAACGCGCCAAATAAGAGACGGAATGACCATCGCGTTATTGGGATCAAAATTATCTCCGGGGCCATAGACATTGGCGGGCCGGACTACCGCGATGTTCTGAATACCGTACTCCTGTTGATAGGCTTTCACCTGAAGTTCAGCCATCCGCTTGGCCCAACCGGGATACATGTCCATAGGTGGTTTAGAATTATCATCCTGGTCTTCCCGAAATATCTCGGCGCTCGGATAGGCTCCAATGGAGCTTGTATAAACGACTTTTTTAACGCCGGCACGGCGGCAAGCTTCCAGAAGATTGGTATTCATCATCAGAAGCGGCACAAAGAAACTGGCGGGTCTGGCTTTGGTGACTTCGACGGAACCTTTGATCCCGGCTAGATGAAAAACAAAATCCATGTCCTTGACTGCCTCAAGACAGAACGAAAGCTCGGTCAGATCGCCATGAACATGCTCCGCCTTATCGCTAACCTTGATCTTGTCCAGAGAAACGATCCGGACATGCGCCCCGGCCTTTTCAAGAACATCCACCACCTGCCGGCCGATAAGACCGGTGCCACCGGTGATCAATACATTTGATTTATTAAAAGACTGCAGAGTTTTATCGGGGATCAATCAAAAACTCCTGCTTTCACCGCCGTCTACCGTTACACAAGCGCCATTTACCAGGCTGGCTTGAGGCGAGCACATAAAAATGATGACGTTAGCCACTTCCTCGGGCTTGCCCAAACGCCCCAATGGAAAAGTCCTTTGGACCATTTTCTTAAACGCAGATTGGTTCTTCAGGCGCTCTTGGTCCCAACCAGTGCCCGGGATCATAATGCCGCCGGGCGCCACACTGTTGAAGGTAATGCCATCACGGACAAGTTCCGCCCGTAAGGAAAGACTTTTCATCAGGCTAATCTGGGCAGACTTGGCCAAGCAAAACCACGGCCGCCCGCCCGCCTCTTTTCCGTGCACAGAAGCCACAGTGACGACCCTGCCCCAATGATGGCGGCGCATATGGGGTATCGCCCAGCGCGTAAAACGCACCGCCGCCATTGTATTCTTTTCAAAAACTTCCTGCCAAACTTTTTCAGGCGTATCCTCAACCGATTCACTGCCCCAACGGCCACCGCCGCCCACATTATTGACAAGGATATCGATCCTTTTCCAAGACTTGTCGATCTGGCAGGTCATATTCTTTATGTCGTGCGCCGAAAGAACATCCCCCTGGATCGCCAAGGTTTTGACACGATATTTCTTGAGGCGCTTTTCCGCCGCAGAGAGACGTTTAAGATCCCTCGCGCAGATAGCAACATGACATCCTTCAGAGGCCAACGCACAAGCAGTGGAGAGTCCAATTCCATGACTGCCTCCCGTTACAAGCGCATATTTGCCTTTAAGGCTCAAATCCATCAAACGGGTCTCCATATGATCTGAGAATAACCCTCAACAAACAGACTGCCAAAATAGGACCTTTTGGTCTTGACGATCTTCACCCGTCCTTGTTTTTCCAGCTCCGACAGCTTACCGACAAATCCTTCCCAATAACGGCGATAACGGTGAAAACGGATAGCCGCGTAATCCACAATATTATTCTCATCATACCACTCTATGGTCGGTTCAATGTTAACACATAACGCGGGCTTGCAATCAAGTAGATAGCCCAGGAAGTCGTGATAATTCTGTCCCGTCTGTTCCAAAGCGCCTATCGTCATCACAACACTTGAGGGCTCAAAAGAGAGGCTTTTATCGGGATGAAAAAAATCGAAACGCCTCCCCTCCATTTTCCATCCAAACTTTTGAGCCATTTTATTCACAATATCAACAGAGCTCTGCGCCCAGTCCAGACCCACAATCCTTTTATCCGGATAAAGCTCCCTGATCACGGGAAGATTGTACGCTGAGCCGCAGCCGAATTCGTAAATGGCCGAAGCGTCTTTTAAATAGGTCCTAAAAAGCCACAACCTGAAAGCCGCGTACCAATTGATCTCAAAGTCAGGGTCTTCCGGCACAATGTACTCTTGAAAAAGACGCAAAGGTTGCCCCGGCCTGACATATTTTGGAACAAGTTTGGAGACATCGCCGTTTTTCAAAAAAGCCTCGAGATTCTCCCCCCAACCCTTTTCCCAGGCCGATTGCCTTTCCTGGCCGGCGATAGTGAGCACATTGGAATCAACCTTCTTAAGAACATCCAAAAGGATCCGATCCCTTTCAACGCCTTCCGTCACGTAATAACGAAAATTATGGCTCTGGATCCATTTGGCGCAGTCTTGGGGAAGCTCATTGACCGAGCATCCGAAAAGGGAAGCAAATTCAGATAATCCCAGGTTCTGAAGAGTGCCAATTGCGTTGTTTTTTTCCTTCTCTGTGGGCGCTGGTTTCATCGGATAAAAAACTCTCCCAGAATAGTGGTTAACTCAATCCAGCCGTTCTTTAATATACTGCGGCTGGAATGCCCGCCGATCCTTTTTGGCTCATCGCCGGGGATCTCGGCTACCTTCAGTTTTTTCTTTGTGCAACGAATGCAAAGCTGGGTGTCAACGGACAGCTTGATCTCGATTCCCAGCTCCTTAAAAAGCGCCACCCGGTAAGCCCTGTAGTAACCCAACACATCGGTATAGTGAGAACCAAAAAAAAGATTGGTGAGCGCAGTAAAAAACCAGTTGCCGAAACCGCTGACCATGCTGTCATCATGGCTTTTGGCTCCGTCAAAATAGCGGGAAACAATGACCATGTCATAACCGCCTTCTTTGACCTTGGCCACCAACTGCGGGATCATTTCGGGGATCATATTGTTGTCAGGTGTAAATCCGATCACATAATCAGTACGGACAAGACCGATGCCTTCTTTGACGCCCTCAAGAAGACCTTTGCTCTTCTGCCGTGTCACTTGAAAGCCCAGCGACTCGGCGTACTCGATACTGCCATCGGTCGAATCCCCGTCCAAAATCAGGATCTCATCCACCCATTCTTTTTTGATGCGCGGCAAAATAGCGGGAAGCGCCTGGATCTCATTTCGCATCACAATAAAAAGCGTGAAAGTCATTAAAACGGTCCTTTGAAACGGTTCTCGTGACTGTAAAAATCCTCGCCCTCAAGGTTTGTCGGCGAAAGATCCAATTTCTTTTCTATCGCGCGAATGATCGTAACGGCATTGGGATAAAATTCATTCTCAAGCTTTCTTACGGTCGGACAGGGGGTGAACGCAAATCCGATGCGTTCTACGGGCGATCTTAGCCGGCCAAAACATTTCTCATGAACACGCGCGGCCATTTCCGCGCCGAAACCGCACGGAATCCAGTCGTTGTCCGCCACAATACAATGCCCCGTTTTTTGCACTGACTCGATTACCAGTGAATCATCCAGCGGTGAGAGCGTTCGGGGATCAACCACCTCGACGCCGATTCCACGCTTGGCCAATATCTCAGCGGCTTTCATCGCTTCAATATTCATCCACGAGGTCGCCGCGACTGTAATGTCCTTGCCTGGATTCAAAACATTACCCTGTCCGATAGGAATAGTGAACGGCTCCTCGGGGACCTCACCGACAGCCCAGTAAAGCCAGCGATGCTCAATAAAAATAACGGGATCATTATCGCGGATCGCGGCGGTCAAAAGACCCTTAGCATCTCGCGGCGTTGTCGGGGCTATGACCTTGAGGCCGGGAATGTGCGCAAAATAAGAGTGCAGTGACTTGCTGTGCTGATAACCCTGGCCCCAGCCCCTGCCGACCACGACGCGGATCACCAACGGCGCCTTCATATTGCCATTGGTCGAATAGGCAAAATTGGAGACCATGTTCACAAGCTGATTCATCGCCAAAAGTAGAAAGTCCATGCGGATGTGAACATGGACAGGCCTCAAGCCCATGATCGCCGCACCCAGCCCAAATCCGGTCATCGCTTCCTCGCAGAGAGGCGTATCAAAACACCTCTCGGGACCAAAACGCTCTAAAAGACGCGACGTACTGCCAAATATTTTTTTGTGATCGGGAACCCCAATGCCATAAGTGAAAACGGCCGGATCGCGCTCCATCTCCTGATACATCGCTTCGTTGAGGGCGTCGCAAAAACTAATTTTCCTCATAAAAAACTCCTCGGTACAAAGCATCCCTTTCGGGAAATGAGGCTTTCTTGGCTTTCTGGATACTGCGTTCGATTTTCTCGTCGATGACGCGCTCTTCCTGCCCCAATGCTTCCTCGCTCAAGCCTGCCGCCAGAAGTCTTTGGCGCTGAAGAGTCAGCGCATCTTTTTTGAGCCACTCTTCGAATTCCAAGCGCTGGCCATACCCCGCGTTAAAATCCTCGTTTACACCCACATGCTCAAGGTAGCGGTAACATTTGAGCCGCAAAAAAGACGGTTTTTCATTGGCACGCGTAGCTTCCACTGCTTCACGCGTAACCCGGTAAACTTTTTCGACATCCGTCGCCTCTTCTTCAAAAACATTGCACTCAAATTGGCGGGCTACCCCCGCAATACTCCGAAAACCTTGCCGCGTTTTTGGGAACGTATGCACGGCCAAGCCGTTGTCCTCGCAGACCAAAAGTACGGGAAGCCGCATCACACTAGAAACGTTCATCGTCTCCCAAAATACCCCTTCTTCGAGGGCCCCATCTCCAAAGAATGCACATGCCAAACCGCCGCTTTTGGTGTATTTATTAGCAAAGGCCGCTCCCGCCGCCACGGGAATCGTGCTCCCAACAATTGCCGACGAGCAAATATGCCCGGCAGAAGGGCTGGCCAGATGCATCGAGCCCGCTTTGCCGCTGGTCAAGGTCCCGCCGCGCCCATACATTTCCAGAAAAAAAAGGTCGATATCCCCCGTTCTGGCCAAAAATGCCGCATGACTGCGGTAGGTAGAAAATATCTGCCCCTTGTCTCCAAGCGCCTCGCACACTCCTACCGAGGACGCCTCCTGCCCCATCGACATGTGCATCGGCGTCTTCATGTCATCTTCGGAATAATAAGCGATGATGCCCCGTTCAGCGCTACGAATCAGATAAAGCTTCCTGTATAAACGCAGACTCAGTTCTTGCGCCGCTTTTACGTTCTGGTCAACAACCATTGTTCCCCCAAGCCTTTTCTTCATCGGCCAAAACACTTCCGTCACTCTCAAATTTAAACGCAACGTGTAAATACTCAAACAAAGCCTTGCGTACAGCCTCCTGCTTGTGCGGAGGTACATAAAATATCATGAAACCCGTGCCGCCGGCCCCTAAAAGTTTACCCCCCAAAGCGCCATGCTCGATAGCTCTCTGATAAATATGATCTATACGGTCGTTGGAGATCGCGACACTTAAACTCTTTTTTACCAGCCAGCTTTCATGAAGAAGCCTTCCAAATTCATCAAGGTCCGCCGAGCCCGACAGCAGAGAACATCCTTTTTCGACCATCCCTTGCATCGACAAGAACGACTGGCGTCTATTGGGAATATTTTCGATCACGCTGGAAGCAATCTCGGAAGCCATCCGGTTCATACCGGTATAAAATAGCATCAGCCGCGATTCAAGCTGTGTGAGTCGTTCTTTGGAAACAATCGCAGGCTGTACATGAAAACTGCCGTCACGGTTAAAACGAATCAAGTTAAAACCGCCATAAGCGGCGGCAACCTGGTCCTGCGACCCTACATTTTCTTTAAGGATATCCCGTTCAAGCTCTATCGCTTTGGCGGCGAGATCTTTTTTATCCAGCTGTTTCCCCTGCAAGTTCATCAGCACATTGATGAGCCCCACCGCGAAAGCGGAGCTGGAACCCATGCCACTGCGCGCCGGAAGATCTCCCATGTGATGGATCTCAAGGCCCCGGCTATCATCGAAACCCATAAAGCGCAAACCTTCTCTTACCGCCGGGTGCAGAATTTCGGAGATTGAATTCACCGTCTCGATATGGGACCAAACGATCCGGTGCTTTACATTGAAATAGGGAGGTAAAAAACGACAGTTGAGATAACAATATTTATCAATGGTCGTCGACAGGACCGCGCCGTCTTCCTTCAAATACCAGGCCGGATAATCCGTGCCGCCGCCAAAAAAAGAAATCCGGAAAGGTGTGCGCGAAGTCAGCATTTAGCGGCAAAAGATTGTGATTTTATTTTTTGGCGATGATACTCCAATAGATCCCCAAGTGTCTGTTCAAGGGGTATGCGTGGCTTCCAACCCGTCGCTTTTTTGAATTTGGAAGTATCGGGAATCTGCAGGGTAACATCCGATGGCCGCAAAAGAGACGGGTCTACTTCATGGTTTATCGGACAGCGGGACATTTTTTTAAGTATCTCGAGCATCTGACCAACAGTCATGGTCTCTTCTCCGCCGATGTTGTATACTTCACCGCCGGGACATTTTTCCAATAAAAGCCAATACGCACGCACTGCATCCCGGACATCCGCAAAAGTCCTGACACTGTCCAGGTTGCCAACCTTCATGGGATTGGGACGAAGCCCCGCCTCAATCTCGGCGATCTGTTTGGCAAAAGCGCTTTCAGCGAAAACATCTCCCCGGCGAGGCCCTGTGTGCGTGAACATACGAGTTCGCACGGTCTTCAAACCGTACGACAAAAAATACTGCAAGGCGACCATATCTTCGCCTGTCTTGGACACCGCGTAAGGGCTGGCCGGACGAAAAGGATTGGTCTCTTTGATGGGCGTTTCATCTTTAGCGACTTGGCCATAGACTTCAGATGAACTGCAAATGTGCACCATCGGATCAATACCGCAAATCCTGACAGCGTCCAGAAGATTGGTGGTCCCGATGACATTGGTGTGGAGTGTATCCGCCGGAGCGTCAAAGCTTGTCGTCACATAAGACTGCGCGGCCAGATGAAAAATACGGTCCGGCTTGACGCGCTGGATCACAACAATCAGGGAATTCAGATCACGCAGTTCCGCGGTATGCAACTGCACCCGCCCAAGAATGGACTGAATATTGACCAGTGGACTTCTCCACCTCACGAGCCCATGCACCTGCGCCCCAGGATGCTCGGCCAAGATATATTCGGCTAAATGACTGCCAACCATCCCGGTAATACCCGTTATCAATATTTTCAATAGATATCCTGTTTTTTTTCAGAAAAAAATTTACCCGCCATATTATACGATTCGATCGTTCCTATGTCCAGAAATCGAGTCTTTGTCCGGTATCCGTAAAACCCTGTTTTTAGCCACTGTGGAAATACCTCTTGTTCGAAAGACACAGCGCGGCCGACCGGCAACGACTCAAGCGTCTGGCGGCGCATCAGGTAAATGCCCGCATTGATCCACCCCGCACGGCGCTTGTTATCCTTTTCAAGAAAATCACGGATATCCCCGTTGAAATGCTGTGAGACCCTCCCAAAGCGGCCGGTGTCAGACACATGCGCCAGCACCATTGCCGCCGGTCTTTTTTTCTTGGAAAACCGCTCATAAAATCCAGCAAGCGAGATATCGCAAAATGAGTCCCCATTCATGACCAGAATGGATTGCGCGCTTGTCAGCGGCAAAGCCAGGCGGGCGGCACCCGCTGTACCCATTGGTCCAGACTCGCACGAGTAAAAGATATCTATCTCTTTATAACGGCTTCCCAAACACTTTTCAACCGACTCGCTTTGATGGCCAGTGCATAAAACAACCTTGCGGAAATCTGCCTTGGATAATTGATCCAAAAGGTAATAAATAAATGGTCGTCCAGCGGCTTCGGCGACGACCTTTGAGCGATCCGGCACAAGAGAAGCCAGGCGCGTTCCCAACCCACCGGCTAAGATCATACAATCGCAGTCCAAATCAAATCCTCCGTATGGCAAGAACAGCCAAAATAGCAATATAGATCAAAAGACTCACGAAAGAACCCAAAATCGCAAAACCTGAACGATGCTCAAACCAGATCAGGTGATCTCCCTTTGGAACAGGAACGCTTAGGAACGCGAAATTGGCCCGCTGTATCGGCAATAGCTTCTTATCAGAAAATGCCTTCCAGCCGCTGATAGCTGCGGTGTTGAATACCAGTCGGCAAGGCTCAGTCACGCAATGAACCCTAAACGCAGAGCGGTTACCGATAAAATTTTCTATCGTTAGACTATTCCCGGAGGGCATCTGCTCCTGCTCGCCCACCGCCCTGAGGGTGTCCTCGAGAATAATGGTATGTTTCCCATTTAGAGAGAGCAGGTTTTTACGCAAGCCGGCTAATGCGGTGGTAAATTTGTAATAGTTTTCAAGCCCGCTCTCAAAAAAAGGTAGTTTAAAATGTTTCTGTGCTGTATTCAGAAGATCGGGACGCACATAGGAAATTGCCTTCGCTAAATAGACCAGACCATAGGATCTATTGTTTTGCAGTATGGCATACTCAGGATCATAGTCTTTGGGAATCACACAGTCCGCTAAGTCAAAACCATATTTATCCGCCAGATTACTGATAAACTCCTTTGCTGGAATCCCAAAATCATTTTTATCTAAAATATTTCCAATAAAATATTTTCTGACGACAAAAAGATCGATACCGGCTATATCCAGAATCTTCCGGTTTTTCCGGCTTAAAACGTCCGCGCTAGTCATTGCCCAACCACTTACCCCCGGAGATTGATAGGTCCCTACATTTAAAAAATCGCTGGCCGGATGATAATATAAAAAATGCGTAGGCGCATAGCCCGACATAAAGCGAGCGTCTATTCCGGTAAGAGAATTATTTAATAAAAGCCCGTTACTCAAGCCAACATTAAAGTCTTCTTCGGTGACAAACATCAGCCTTTGAAAAGGCGAAGTAACCAAATTCAATAATATCGCGTTGTTGTAATGATTCATCTGGGACATGCTTATCTCCGATGGCAGGCCCCAAGGAAAAGGCGTCGTGTGAGAAGCAATAAAATCATCGAATAAACCTGTGATATAAATCAAGACGTCAGGCACTGACTCATTAGACACATCGCGGACGCTTGATACCCCAAGCCATCTTAAAACAGTCTGATAATTTTGCGCATAAACTGGGACGCGAACCAAGTCTTGCTCACAGCCCGACATTTCTTTCTTAACAAAGACAAGACTGCTAACATCCTTTTCCAACCCCTTTAAATTAGCCCTATGCGCGCCAAAAAGGATGCGGGGCTTGAGTCCAATAGCGGACAGGTTAACCAATCGCCCGCTCTTAAGCGTCTGGGACCCAGAAATCGCAAAGGTTATAAAAAATAGGGCACTCACCAAAATCACCGCCGCGCCGAACCATTTTGCTGTCTTTTGATCCCGGGATAAACTTCTCTTCTTAAATGATAAAAAACACGATTGCAAACATATGAGAAATAACGTCAAAGAACAGAAAGAAAAATAAGCTCGCGCGCGCCGTCCAGAAGCATCGCTGATCAAAACCCCGGTAAACCTGTACGCCAATTCTCTACAAAAAGGAATATACAGCAGCATCAAAGACAAAAAAATTCCGGCAAATAACAAAAACGGCGGCCAAAGCGAGGAACTGTCTTTCTCGCTTCTGGTTGAATCCGTCCGACAGCAAAGAACTGTTTTAATCAACAGGGCAGTCAAAAGACCGGCAACCATCGCAAGCAAATTATCTACGGTTGCTATATCGGTAAGCAGAAAACGCTCGATGGGCTCTTTGTGCGCAAAATATTGCAGTTCCCCCCTGACAATGGCCTCAACCGCAGGCGCTAAATAACCCAGGACACTTAGGCCGGAAGCTGTTTCAACACACAAAAGAAGACGCGCTTTTTCGCGCCAGCCCACTGGCTGGCCGCCTACAAGGGTAAGAAAAAGAAGGTACAAATGATAGAAAGCGATAGCGATCAAAACTGACTGAGGATGAGGCGCTAATATATATAAAGGAAGGCCAAGCACAAGCCCTGCGGCAGAACACAATAACCCGCTGTTTCTCCTATAGCCCTCTATGGTGAGTAAGAATACATAAGGCAGTATCAGAAAATATATATAAAAAGCCGGGTAATCGACCACTATCGCTTGGCAAAAAAAACGGTTGGACAACACAAAAAGAATTCCGCCAAGAAGTGCTACTGGGTAAAAAAGGCCTAGGCCGCGGGACAGAAACAAATAAAACCCAAATGAACCCATCACACACGCGAGCCAGGTGATCGCCATCAGCAAACGATGATAAGTCGCGACATCAACTGCCGGAAGGTCAAAAAAAAGAGCCGTGCACGGCACAACCAGCGAATATAGCCCGGTCAGAGGCCTGGCGATACCACCCCAATAGGAGGGGTCTAGTTCACAAAAACTATGGAACTTTGCCGCAATATACCCAATCTTGTGAAGCGGTGCTGACGTGGGCACGTTTCCAGTGGGAAGACCCTTGGTAGCGATATAGCTAGCCAGCGGGTCATTCCAAAACTCAGGAGAAAAAAAGGACATCGAAATAATATAAACAAACACCATTAGAAAAAAGGCCGACCAATCACGCCGGGCAGTCTCCTTTTCATTCATCGCAAGATCTTTTTTTGAATTAAGGAACATGATTACCGCTTGGAAGAACAAAAAAGATACCGTGCAAAATTTAAGCGGCACATTGGCCCAAACCAAAACAAAAATAAGGAAGGTTGGCGATTGCGCAGCCAAGAAAGTAAGCATCCGGGAAGGCCCAAAAATAATCCGATAAAAAGTACCCAGAATCAACCATACTAAAATAAAAAGTAAGCATGTCAGCAAAACGCTGGTCAACCAATAAGAAAACGGATAATACCGGATGAGTTCCTGCGATATAAAACCCAGCTGGACTTTTTTGAACCAAATACCGAATAGCGCCCCCGATAGGAGGACCAATAAACCAGCAAGAAATAAACCGCGCGCCGCGACGGAGCTCGCGAATAAGTTTATTTTTTTCATTATCAGTATTTGAAGAAATCCTTGATCTTCTTGATCTTTTCCTCAAGACCAGGATTTTTGCCCGGGCCGTCACTGCCCTCCACGGCCTTCTGAAGCGCGTTCATCAGTACATCACCGACACTGCCCAGAAGCGTCTGGCGAAGCGAACGCTCAATGCTTCGGCGAAAAACATCTTTGAGATTCACGGACTTATCAGCTGTGTTCCATTGGACCGCGATCTGAAAACGAAGCTTGCCCGAGGAATCTTTAAGAAAAGCCAATACCTCATCGGCCTTCATGCCAAAAAGCTGATTGTCCTGTTCATAGGCTGAGAATAGAAGGCTCGACAGCTCAAATCCCACGTTCAGTTCCAGGACCCTTTGCTTCATTTTGATGACGGCTCTTAAGTCAGCAAACCCGTCCTCAAGCAAAGCGCCTGTCACCTGCTCATAATAGGGACGAAAATACGGCAGATGGGCGCCCTCCATCGAACAAATCGCATCCGTATCCAGCGTGTCAAAACTAGTCCATCCGGAAAAACGCACGCGCGCGCGGCGCTGGTCGCGTCCCTGAAGGAGTTCGGCGCTGATCTCGTAAGAGGTTCTGCGACGTTCAGAGGGCATCCAGGCGTTCTTGATCTTCGCATTGATCTTATCGAAGGTCATCACAAACCCGCCGGGCCCCGCATCATAGTCAGCTAATTTAAAATGACAATCCTTAAGGGTAATCTCATGAATCTCAAGCGGTAAATTTACGCCTGAGACAATCTTACCGCCCCGCCGTTCCAGACGCGGCGCTTGGCCAGACGCCTCTATGACACCGGAGAACACATGAAACAGCCGACCTTGAAACTTGCGGATCACAATCTCGGCGCCTTCTATGCTCATTGCGGTAATAATAAGCGCCTTCTGTGAGAAAGCCATCGGCGACAGGTCCAGCGTAACACGGTCCACATAAAAAGAAATATCGCCCTCGAACGGCTCTCCCTTTTCATGAACCTCGAGGCCTTCCAACTCAAAAGTGCGCGGGAAATGGTACACGATATTCTTAACAACAACCTTCTTGTCCAGCGACCGCTCGAGAGCCTGTCTCAAAATATCTGGCGCCTTGCGCTGAATAATATTAACAGCCAGCACCGTCAGCGCCGCCACCAGGACCGCCAAGATCAATAAAGAAATAAAAATCTTCTTAAACATGAGTCTCTTTTATCTTTTTTTCCAAAATACCTTTTAAAGCAGTGGTCTGCCCGGCGGGATACAGGGCCAGAGCCTCACGATAGAAGATAACCGCCTCACCGGCGCGTCCCAGCCGCTCATAGCATTGGGCCAGGCCATAACGCGCGCGGACAGGGTCAAAAATCATATGCTCACCCATTGGCATTTTTTTGATCGCCTCCAAATAATGGGGGACCGCTTTTTCATATTCCTTGGCGTCCTCGGATAAAATCTGGCCGGCCTCAAATTCAACCTCCCACGACGCCGGGTTTTCTTGAATGCCCCTGGCCAAAACTTCAAGCGCCGCGCGGCTGTCTCCCACATGGCTACGGTACCAATACGCCGCTGTCAGCACGGCCAAAAGATTATGAGGGTTGAGTTTAGTAGAAACATCCAGAATGGGAACAAGTTCACGCGCCTTCTGGCCCTCCAAATGGCTAAGCTCGGTCACACCCATACGGTTGTAGACCCACTCAGCCCAACCATCACCATCTATGGCATGATCCCCGGCTTTGTGATCCTTGTGGCTTTCTTTACCACTTTCGTCATCATCACAAGTCCTCGCAATATCCTCACGCAATCCGCTGTGAAGATAAGCGTCGGCTCTTAATATCACCAGATCCCCCATCGCCTCCTTGGCTGTGCCTAAAAGACGAAAAAGAGGATCTCCTTCAGCCGCCTGTGAAATGACAATGGGATCTGCTTGTATTATCGCTGAAAAGAAAACACTGCCGATGGCCAGCACCACAAAAACAGCCAACCCCGCCGTTCTCTTCATAGGATATTTTTCTTCCTAAAGATAAACCAGGCCCCCAAAAGGAGCGCGCCCGAATAGCAGAAAGCGTAGGCTGTCAGAAGAACAGTCAGGGACAGAGGAGCGGCAGACCATCCGTGAATAAATCTCTGCCGCATATCAAAAAAACCAAAATGCGGAACGACCACGGTCAGCGCTTCCAGAAGCCAACGACTGGCGGCCGGCATCGCGGAAGCAGACCGGTGAAGCGTAATTCCATAAACGCTCATCAGAAAATACAGCGTAAGAGAGACTGACACGTTCGCGCCGGTCGTCATAAAAAAAGAGAGAAAGATCGAGAGTGCCGTAAGCACCCCCAGCGACAGACAGAAAAAATAGAATGTCTGCGCCGCGACGGCCGCTGAGATATTCGCCGATCGTGAAAACGCGAAGATCAAGATCACCGAGAAAAAAAGCCCCAAGCAGGTACAGCCTGCCGCAAAACAGCCTATAAATTTCCCGAGGATGAAGTGCGCGCGCGATACCGGCTTTGATAAAAGCACCTGACAGGTCCTCTGCTGGACCTCCGTGGGGAACTGGCGCGCGCAAAGCGCTGTTGTCAGCACTACGGCCAGAGACACACCCAAACCCAGACCAATGTCTAAAAGATACCGGTAAGCATTGGCCGCGTTGTAAAAACGGATCCTTGCCGAGAAAAATAATACCCCCGCAGTGAAAATGAACGCCACGTAAAAGTCTTTTTTCCTGAATATCTCCTTGATGACCAGGCCGGCGATCGCGATGACAGAGTTCACGAGACACTCTCCTTCATCAGGTGAATAAAAAGCTTCTCAAGATTTTGGTCCTCTCCGGAAACCACTTCACGCGTCGGTCCCGAAAGCAGGACACGGCCTCCCCGAACCATCGCCACCGAATCACAGAGAAGCTCCACTTCCGAAAGCTCGTGCGAAGAAAAAAAGATGGTCTTGCCGCGTCCCTTGAGCTCCTTTAAAAGTTCCCGCAGATCATTGCGGGCGATCGGGTCAAGGCCGGAGGTCGGCTCGTCCAGGATCAAGGTCTGAGGATCATGAAGCAGAGCGTGGGCCAGGCTAAGTTTTTGCGCCATGCCCTTGGAGAAGGTGCCGGCTAGCTTATTTTTAGTATCCGTCAAGCCGACCAGTTTTAACAGCTCATCCGAACGATTCTTGATCGTCTCGCGGTCCATCCCGCAAAGTTGGCCGTAGAAGCGCAGCGTCTCAACCGGTGTTAAAAATTTATAATAATTGGCTTCTTCAGGTAGAAAACCTATTTGACGGCGCACGACGGTCTGGCAAGCGTTTTGCCCGTGCAAAAGTACCGTGCCGGATCTTGGAAATACCAACCCCAGAATAGCCTTGATCGTGGTGCTCTTCCCCGCGCCGTTGGGACCGATAAAACCGAAGATCTCATTTTTTCGCACACGTAAACACAGGCCGTCGAGTATCCTCTTGCCGGCATGCTCAAAAACAAGGTCATTGATCTCAATCGCAAAATCAGTCGCCGTCATACCCCCCCCCTCCATGCAGTTTGGCCTAAAGATATAGGTTATTCTAACAAAACTTAATCATTCAATCCATTTTTTAACAGTTTCGGAGCCTGCAAATAAAAGAAAAACCGAAGTAATTTATTTAGACAACTCCGGATGCTGTTGTTATACTTTTTCATATGTCAGAAGAAAATAAGCAAAAATATTTATTTTTCTTTCTTACCCTTATAATCTCCTCGTTGATCTGCTTTCCTAGCCATGATTTTATCCCGTTTCTCCGGTTGGGCGATCATGGCCATGATCTTTATGCTTCCTGGCGGACATCTCTGGGAGAAATTCCTTACCGGGATTATTCGCGGTTCTATGGACCTCTTATGCCTTTTTTTTACGGAGCATGCTTCAAAATTGGAGGAATCACCATTGCATCCGCTCAATGCGGCTGGGTAGTAATAAAAATTCTATCCTCTGTTTTATTTTTTGCGTGTCTTTCAGTTTTTATTGAAGCACCGATCGCGTGTCTTGGCGCGCTCTGGTTCTGCGCTTTTAATCTCGATTTCTTCCACACGTTCAATCACATTGGCGCGACAACCGTAACCCTAGGCGCGATTTACCTGCTTTTTAAATATATCAAAGAGCCTCGGGCAATCTCGCTTTATTGGATACAAATTCCGCTCCTTATGGTTTTTCTCATTAAATTCAATATCGGCTTGGCCTTATTAGGAACCACTGCTACTGCCATCACGATTACCCCGGCTTTTTTAGGAGAAAAACACCTCTCCAAAAACAGACGGTTATTCTTCATATTAGCGGCCGCATCGCTGGTGACCGTGATCGCAACATATTTCTTGTTGCTAAGAGGCTTGCCTTCCTACTATGTCGCGCAATGCCTTATGTTGCCGCTAAAAAAAACGTCTCTTTACATCTTTAATCCCCTGCCCCAATTAAAAATGCTGCTCTCCTATTTAACTAAATCACCCGGAGAGATATTGACGGAAAGCTTGCTGGTATTCAGGTTTCCCGCCAATATCTGGGCTACCACATTAATGCTCCCTTTTTTGTTTTGCCTTGTTTTTGCCTTCGCCTGGAGACGTGCTCAAATCAAACCGTTGCCTCTGAAACATTTTGCAGCTTGTTTACTATCAACACTCTTTTTGGCCGTTGTCAACCTCCATGAATTTTTTCTAAATACCGTTAATTACAAACTCTATTGGGCCGTCCCTCCGTTTTTGCTTTTGATATGGATGTTAATCGGCCTGGCTACACGTAAGGCTCGATGGCCCTTAAAAGCAATTTTCTTTCTTATCGCGGCGTTCATGATATCGTGTAAAACCCAACTGGATTACGTGCTAAAAGAAAGTGTTCGCCAAAATCAAAAGCAGTTTATGAGCGAGCCGCAAGCCAGGATCTACACCAGCTATCCTGACCAATGGACAGATACGGTAGAGCAAGTTACCCGTTATCTAAAAGAAAACTTAACACCGGAAGAATCCTTTTTAGCGATCCCTTATGAGCCTCTTTATCAATTTCTTACTTTTAAAAAAGAACCCGTGCGAGAAAATTTTTTTTGCGATTCCTTTGATATACCTGAAAAGGAGGAGAAGTGGATCATTTCAGAGCTTGAGAGAAAAAAAGTAAACTGGGTTCTTGTCTCCAACAGCATTCGAGCAGATTCGCCAATAGGTAACGGGCGGTTCGGGGAAACTTATTGTTATTATTTGTCGATCTATTTGAAAGAGAATTTCAAACCCGTTAAAAGCTTCGGAGACTTAAGCAAGCCTGACAACTTTTTAGGCGATCATTCGGTCACTATACTCCGCCGTAAATAAAGATCAAGCCGCCTGCAATGTCATCCGGTCAGCCATCTGGTAGACACGCAAAGCGTCATCCACGTGAAGCGGGCCCAGGGCCCAGCGTTCCATGGTTTCTTCTGTGAGGCCCAGACCGTACATGAACTGCGCAAAATCCTTGGTGTCTTCGCCGATATGAATACCTTGAGACTCGCAAAGCTGAACAAATGACACAAAACGCGGATCGTTAATAATATCGTCAGGCTTGACGCCGTAAAACTCAGCTTCAGCTATGGCTATCGTCATCAGCGACTCAAGCCGATGAATATTAGCGTTGCCCTCGAAAGCCTGCGCGATCGTATAAAGAGATTTACCGTCAAGCTTGCCTGGTTGACGCGGATCCAGAGCCACGACTGTAGCGTTCTTGGCCTCTATGTATTCCTCGGGAACGGAGTCAAAAACAAACTTTTGCTTCGGGTAAGAACCATTGGCTACGCCTAGAATAAATTTCACCAGTTTCGTATCAGTTCCTTTGAGCACAAATACCGCATGAGCGGACGAAGCCTGATGCATCAGATCGATAAGGTATTTAGCGAATCCGTCACGGCTCAGGCGAGAATCCTTGCCCATGAATCCGTCAAGGTCCCAGGTGATCAACTTGGGCGCATCGGTAATGATAGCTTTCAAATACTCTTTGCCTGCCATACGCTTGCTGGAAATATCTGTTTTGATGTCCACCAGGCCAAGCTCTTTTCTTGAGATGGTCAACTCGCCGGTGGTCTTATGCAAACGACTGTCATGGCCAACCATGAGGTTGAAATTTTTGACCGTTACTGTCCGGTGATCGTTAAAGCAAACAATAAGCGACTTCCCATCACCGCTCAACTTCACATCGAGAATATCCGTATTGCCATCGTCTTTGGCAACAGCAAGTCTCCCCTCTTTATGGGTCGCGCCATGCGCATAAACCGCCAAATGGATCTGGTCGTTGGCTTCGATGCTTCCGTTAGAGTATCTTCTTGCGGTTTCCTGCGCCAGTTTTACGGTCGGTTGAACTGCGATCGTCGGCGGG
>CAZAPB010000008.1:0-17988 GCA_964486835.1 uncultured Planctomycetia bacterium | reverse complement strand
AAGTGACCCGCGCGGATCCGTGTTCTTGAACACATGCGCCACGGGATCAGATATCACCATCTCATACCACACACCGATGCCCATCGGGGCGCCCTCTTCCGAATTGACGGGATTCGAGCGCACATATTCCTGGTCGATTTGCAAATCACGCAAATAGCACTGCCCAAAAAAATTCACAATGATCGCGCCTGGGCCCAGCTCGGCCCAGAGAAAATGCAATCCCGGCTTGTCCACCACACCCAACACATTGCCGAAAAGCATGTACACGCGCGCTTCTCTCTCGCGCACAACTACATAAAAACCAAAAAACTTGGCCAAACCCAACAGAAAGAACTCGAGGATAAAAAAGAAAACAATCCCGGCAACCAACATCGGCAGGAAATAAGAGGCCATATTAATAGAAGGGTTCATGAGACATCCTTTTCCAGCACAACGCGCTTGGCTTGACTGAAAAGCTTGAGCTTGATATTGCGCATGTAAATGCGCAGTGAATCCGGTCCGCTCAATTTCAGGTTGGCCAGCTGATCGGCCAGTTGTTTTAAAAGCTGTACTTCCGCCTGAGCCTTTAAGGTCTCGATCTCGACGGCTTTCTTGGATTGGACTATTTTCTGGTCGGCGGCGGCCTGCGCAAGGCTGATCTCGGAAGAAACTTGGTTATGCGCGGTATTGATAGCGGCCAGCGCGGATTCAACCTCATTGGGAGGATCGATCTCGGTGATCAATGCCGCGTCAAGCACGATGCCGTATCGCGCTACCGAAGAGGTGCACTCTCTTTCCATGTGATGATTGAGCTCACTCAAGTTCTTTCTTAAATCGTTGATAGAAATACCCGGAATGTGACTGGAAGAACCGGTGACGACAGGGTCGGCGATAATAGACCGCACCGGCGCCTGGAAATTGGATATTCTCTCGCGCAGAATGGAAACAAAATAACCCATCACATGCGCGATGGGGTTCTTCACGCCGAAGATATAAGCGTACAGGTTACGCTCACTGACCGCGTAGCGTATCTGACCTTTAAGCCCGGTATTAAGTTGATCCCTTGTCACGGCCTCCAGCACGGTGCCGCCTTTATTCGCGCTGGGAAAATCCGGGTCATAAGCAACGCTGAGGTTCTGTATGGCGATCGATACTCTGTAGACCTTTTGCCAGGGAAACTTGAAGTGCAGCCCCGGCATTGTCACGCGTACCATGGGATAGACATAACGCTCTTTTTCGTCAGCGCTCAGGCTCTCGGAGATAGGATCATCCAGAGTGGTTCTGCCCGGCAGGATCGGCGCTTTGCCGAAGGTAGCTACGATCGCGCGCTCATTCTGGTCGATGATAAAAAGGCCGGAGAAAATACACCGCAGGAAAAAATAAAGAAGAAAACTCAGAATGACGATCACTACCATAAGTATACAGCTCCCGTAAGTTTCGATTATTCTAGCAAATTAATGTTTTTTATTCCATCAAAGAAGTGCCCCGGCTATTGATGTCAGGGACTACGCGTATCACGAATGTGCCTACCGACTCTTTGGTAAACAAATATTTCAGCAACAAAAAGAAAAAGGGTATCGAACCACCCTGTCGTATCTTTAATTAGGCTGAACATTACACCCACAATATACAATCCAATAACAATCGGAACCAAAACAATCAGGCATCTGAAAGAAACAACCCATCCCAAAACAACATACTTTTGTATTAAATCATACCCTGCCCGCCCCCCATTTTCCCGATAGGCGTAAAGTACCCCTCCGACTCCCGTGATCACACTCAGAACTCCGGAAATAAAATTCCAGCGATTAAATTTCTCGATCAGGGGAAACGAATAGGCCAGCGTACAGAGTGTACAAAAGAGGATAAAATACGGAAGCGCTTCGCGGTCAGTTAATGCCCTGTTTCTAAGTTTTTCTTTTAAAGGTTGATATTTTAAAAAATACATTTTGCTTTATCCCCTTAAACCGCAAAAACAGGCAAGATTGGCCAAAACCATTGAAGCCGAACCAAATTCTCTCAGTGCGTTTAACGTAATCTTATCACACATGCCTGGATAAAAAATATAATCTAACAAACTCTAAAAAATAAAACCCAGATAAGAAAAAATATTGGGACGAGGACCGGGATGCTGTACTTAAAAACATACCCAAAAAAACTGGGTGTCTTGGTTTTGGACTGATCAGCGATCGATTTGACGAGAAAATTGGGCCCATTACCAATATAAGTGACGGCGCCGAAGAATACAGCCGCGACGCTGATCGCCTGAATGTGCAGAGGATGGCTGGCTAAAAGGCCCAACACCCCGGCGCGTTCCTGGCCCGGCGCATGTGTGCCAAAAAGTCCGAGTTCCGCCGAAAGAAAATTGAGATACGTGGGGGCGTTGTCCAGTACCGCCGAAAGGCTCCCGCAGCTCCAGAAAAACTGCCCCGGGCTCCGGATGCCTATCTGTGGCGCGTACTTTTCCAGCCACTGGAGCGCAGGGATCATGGTCGCGAAAATACCCAAGAACAGGATCGCCACTTCTTTGATAGGGCCAAAACTGAAATCATTTTTTTCGTGCACTTTTTTAGGCGTGACAAAATAGGAAAGAGCCGCCGCCAGGATCATCAGTGCCTCGCGCAAAAATGGAGGGTTGTTGATAAAAACGGCACCCAGGATCATTAATAGAAACAGGCTATTGCGACGGCCGGAAAATTTCCACTCCTCATGCGCGGTCTCTTTTTTGCGGATCTCTTTTGGCGCACGGCGAAAATTGAGGGTATCTATCACAAAAAAAACGACCAAAAGTATCGCGATGGTCAAAAGCCATATAGGCCAAACCTTGAACATGACCCAAAAAAACGGAACCCCCTTGAGGTATCCAAGAAATAAAGGCGGATCGCCTATCGGGGTAAGGCCGCCGCCGATATTACTAATGATGAAGATAAAGAAAACGATGTGATAGGCCGTGATGCGGTACTTGTTCATCCGTATCCAGGGCCGTATCATTACCATCGACGCGCCGGTAGTGCCCAAAAAATTGGCCAGGATCGCGCCGATCAAAAGAAACACACAGTTAACCAGCGGGGTGGCCTCGCCCTTGACGTTGATATGTATCCCGCTGGAGACAACAAAAAGCGAACCGATAAGACAGATAAAGCTTATGTATTCAAAACCCGTGTGCAGTAGTGGCTCCGGATGTCTGAGAACAAAAATATAATACGCGACGACTACCAGCCCCAGACAGATCGATACTAAAGGATAGTTTTTTTCCCACCAATGTTTGCGCGCCAGCGGCAGTACCGCGATCGACGCAAGAAGCGCCACGAAAGGAATAGCCCAGGCTAGTTCAAGCCACATCTTGATTGATCCGTATCATAGCTTTTTAGTCTATCACAAAACCTTGGCCGATCAGCTAGGGGTCTGGAAAAAAATGGCGGGGGCTAAGGGTCTGTGACGTAACAGACCTTTAACCCCCGCGCATTGTTCCCGCGCTTACTTGCCTTCTGTCATGATCTTAGCAAGTTTTTCCTTGAGCTCGTGTTGAGCCTTGCCCTTGATCAGGGATGACTTCCACTGGGTCTCCATTGCCTCAAGCACGGCATCAGCCGACTTCTCAAGTTTGGGGCCCCAAGCCTTCTGTATCTTGACCTTCAGAATGCCCACATGGACCTCCTTCATCGCCTGAAAGAAAGCGGATTGCCACATAGCGGTTGCCTGCTCGATCGGACAACATTCTTCCGACGGAGCCGAACAACACTCTTGGTCATTCTCACAACATGTCTTGGAATCATCCGCTGAGCACTTATTATTCATACTTCCTCCTTGTTGGTCATCGTTTATACCGACTAGTCGGTATCTTTTTATTTCAAAAAAAATCAGCGCCCGAAAAGCGTCTGCAAATACTGCTTATAGTGCTTTACCCCGCTTGCCCTGACGCCGGAGCCTTTCTTCGCACGCGAAACCAAGAGACTCCCCTGTAGAACGACAACAAAATGCTCCGCCAGACTCTCGGGATCAATAGCCTCATCCTTTGGCGCATACTTAGCTTTGGCTTCTTTAAGCTCCCGCGTCATCATTTGCGTCATGCCGTCAAAACCGTCGCAGCATATCGATCGTATTTGAGGATGCGAATCGGAGAGCTCCTGCGCCATACTTCCCAGAAGGCATCCTTTGCCGTTATTTTTTTTTCCGCGTTCTATAATAAAATCCAAAAATCCATAGACTCGTTTGAGCGGATCTTTCTCCTGGCAGCAACATCCCGATGAAAACGCTTCCTTGGAGCTTGCGCAATAGCGCTTCAAGAGTTCCGCTCCGAGAATGTCCTTCGACTTAAAGTAATGAAAGAAGCTCCCTTTAGTCAGTTTGGCCGCTTTGCATACATCATCGACTGAGGTGGCCGAAAAACCCTTACCCAAGACGAGCGCTTGAGCGGCATCCAGGAGCTTGTCCTTCGTTGGGGAATGAAGCAGAGGTTTTCTTGTCATTTACATACCGTTTGGTATGATTATGCCACCAAACCATCATTTGTCAAGCGCGGGATTCAATGAAACACGTACTAGTTTAGCGGTTACCTTTGCTATCATCGTAAATCCCGGTCATTTCGACGACCGTCAGGCCTGCCCGCCAACGCTTTAGTGGCGGGGAGGAGAAATCTCGCTTTTCTGGATAAGATTTCTCGCCTCGCTCGAAATGACGGTGTTGTGGAGTATCTAGTAAAACCTGATTTATAACTAAAACACACGAATATTCGGACGTGCTAATGCGCCGGCGCGTTAAAAAAAGAGGACAATCAACTGCGCGGAGAGAATGCGCAAGATCATCACCAAAGGATATACCGAGGCGTAGGAAATACCCGGCGCGTTGGAAGCGGCGAACGAGTTGGCAAAAGCGAGAGCCGGGGGATCGGTCATCGACCCTGAAATAAGACCGCACATCGTAAGAAAATTCATCTTATAACGTAGCTGACAAAAGATCGCGACAACAAAGATGGGCACAAAAGTGATCAGCGCCGCCAGGCCCATCCAATAAAAGCCTTCCCCCTGCGTCAATGTCGAAAAGAAGGAGCTGCCGGATTTGAGGCCGACGCAAGCAAGGAACAACGTGATACCCAGCTCACGCATCATAAAATTCGCGCTTTTGGGAAGATACCAAACAAAAGGCCCCCAATGCCCGGCCCGGCTCAAAAGAAGGGCCGCGATCAGGGGGCCGCCGGCCAAACCGAGCTTTACGGGGGCCGGTACGCCAGGCAGGTGAATGGGCAACGAGCCGAGGATAACCCCCAGGAAGATGCCCACGAATATAGGAATGATCTGCGGGTGATTGAGCTCGGTCGGCGAATTACCCAGGATCGTGGCTACTTTTTTCAAAGCGCTCTCTTCACCCACCGCGATCAACACATCGCCATACTGCAAACGCACCGACCCCGTCGCCGGAAATTGCACTTCCGTGCGGATCAGGCGGGTAAACGTGACACCATACTGTTCGAGAAACCCAAGGTCTTCAACAGTCTTGCCAAGCACACTTTTATGGGTCACGACAATTCTTTGTGAGGTGATCGCCTGGGGCAGCTTCTTTATATCGATATCGCTTTTGGCGCCGATGAGGCGCTGAAGCTCCTGAAGCTTATTTTTTGATCCGACCGCCAACACGGTGTCGCCCACATGCACCACGGCGTCGCCTTGAGCGACCGAAACAACACCCGCATGCAAAATACGCGAAATAACCACCGGAGAATCATCGATGAACGGAAGCTCCTTTATCTTGAGCCCGTCAAGATTCGTGTTGGTCACAACAAGGTTTATCGCCTCCAGAGTCGATCCATGGGGCCGGCGCTCAGATTCATACTTGGCAGCCTCGGCAGCAGGGTCGAGCCGGAAAAAAGTTTTGGTTAGAAGCATTGTCAAAATGATACCAAAGATGCCAAAGGGATAAGCGACCGCATACCCTACTCCTGGGAGCTTGACCTTCTCCGGATCGCCCAATCCGCGAAGAGCTTCACCGGCAGCGGCCAAGCTGGGCGTGTTGATCGTGCCGCCGGAAAAAAGACCCACCGCAACGGCCTTCTCCACGTGAGCAAAATGGATGATCCCCCAGGTGATCCCCACGCCGCTGAGCACAATAAAAGCCGCCAAGAGGTTAAAGCGCATGCCCTCTTCCTTAAAAGAGCTCATGAACGCCGGCCCCAATTGGATCCCTATCGTGTAGACAAAAAAGATCAGGCCCAGTTCCCGGACGAATTCCAGCATCGACGGCTCAATATTCAGGCTCAGTTGGGCAAAAATTATCCCGGAAAAAAGAACCCCGGCGATACCCAACTGGATGCCAAAAATACGGACGCTGCCAATAAGCAGGCCACCAGCGATGACAAGGCTCAGGACTAAAACAGCCTGTGCGACGCTGTGTTGAGAGAAAAGCTGTACGAAAAATTCCATAGATTCCTAAAAAGTTAAGCGCCTATATTATCTCAATACCGGCAAGCTTGCAAATATTTCAACAATACCGGGCCATCCATGGATCAGAATTCACCGCTAAGGTCGACGGCAAGAGGAGTTTACTAGGAAGGCTTGAAAGCGGCCAATAATATATTTTTAGACTTTTTAGCATCCGAGTGAAATTCCCACATGACCATCAGATAGGCTAGGATAAGCATAGCGAAAGGCACAATGATAGTCCCTAAAAACGACGAATCATTGTAAACCACAGGACTAATCGAAGTCCCGATCGCCAATAGGATAAAACCAAACCAAATGACCATAAAGACTGCCACAGCGTGATGAAGTCGCATTGTTATCCGTACCGAGCTTCCCTGGACTTTCCCGCAGATCAAAGGCAAAAAAGAGTTGCGATGGCGTATCACCCTGTAAATTTTAAAATGCCTCTCTACTATCCTACCTCGAAAATCTTTGCAATCCTTTGGAGGCAGAAACCACCATTTACGTTTGTCAATCATTCCATCAATCTTTTGAAGGATCTGGCTCTCGCTAAAAGACGTCTGAATTTCAAATTTTTCATAGGGAATAAGATGCATGAATGAATTATACCACGCAATTGGCAACTTAAAGATGGCCAGCAAATTTGATGTCCAGCCAAAATAGACCCGCTAAAGGCTACAGCTTTTTTACCCTATCGACCATTGCATAAATGGTAAAATAGGCTCCGCCAAAAGAATCCTTAAACAAAACGCCAAGGTCCCGATGCTACAACATTACCGACTCATCTCTCAATCTAAAATAATTCAAAGAAAAAAAGAATACCATATGAAGGGCCGTGTGCGCGTCTATTCAGGAACCGCGACTTGGTATTTCATCATGCTACCCGTTAATGGTTCCCGTCGGATAAAGAAAGACTTTGGCGACATCGCCCGCGGCTGGGGCTCGATCCCGGTTTTTGTGACCATCGGCTCTACCTCATGGCGAACCTCACTATTTCCGGATAAAAAAGCGGGAGCCTATCTTCTGCCGCTCAAGGCGGATGTCCGAAAAAGAGAGAATATCCGATCCAAAAACCTCGTTTCTTTCCGCCTCTGCGTGCAGAATACACCTTTTGACGAGAAGCAACTTAAATAAGGCCAAAATATGAGCGACTTTCCAGAGATTCAACAAAAAAAAGAAAGAAAAAATATACCTTTACATTCTCCGGGGATGTGGTATCCTTACCAATGAATAAAGCAAAGAAGTTTTTGAACACTTACACAGCATAAGTTTTAGAAACCGCGACTTTACTTACTCGCGGTTTTTTTGTTTTTGTAGGCTCAGAGACGAACATCAATCCAAGTACAAGAGAAAGAAGTGAACAAAATGGCAACAGGTACAATCAAGTGGTTCAGCGATCAAAAAGGTTACGGATTCGTCACCCCCGAAGGCAGTGGCAAGGACGTATTCGTCCATTTTTCAGCGCTCCAGGGCGAGGGTTTTAAGACCTTAGCCGAAGGACAGCGTATATCGTTTGACATCACCCAAGGACCTAAGGGCGAACAAGCCTCCAACGTCGTCAAACTTTAACTCGTCTCGAGCTTAAAGGTCCCCCGTCTTAGCAATAAGGCGGGGGATTTTTTTGTTTAGCGTATTTGATCAATAGTAAGTAAATACTGCTATCTTTATTAAGCCTATTGAATTATTCAATGACCAATGAAAACTCTGATTGAGTCTATTTATGCAGTATAAATTTTACACTCTTTTTAAATATTTATGTAAACGACTATTGGATGATCACCAATGAACGCAATAGCGACAAGGAGAAGGCCATGAGATTAGCACATAAATCATTAGTAGTTCTGCTTCTGTTAGGGTTCACCCTCCAAATTGCCTCCCCCTTGGTTCCTCAAGCGCGAGCGGCAAATCCCCTTGCGACTCTTGTCGACAAGCATGAACCTAACGCGGGTGTCAGTGTTCGCGAGGCGCTGAACGCGCAAACCTCTGTCGAAGCCCTCATTGCCGGCAAAGAAGAGCTCCAAAATATTACTCTTGCCATTCCATTAAAATATGATGAAAGGCTCTGGCTGCCCTTTCTTGAGGCTGATATAAAAAATATCAACAGACGCCCGATTCCTACACAATATCTTAGAGATAAAACAACCGAGTATAGAGAGTTCGGGGTAAAACGCTTTAAACACTTGAAGAGAGCTCCTAATCACATAGGAAGAAGATTAAAATTGGTAGTAATGCCGGATTTTACTCATACTGGGGATTCCCCTGTTATAACAGGGCCGGTAGTAATAAATAATCCAGACCCAATAGCAGAAGGGGAGCCGTTGGAACCGGTTATAGAGCTGCCGATAGAAGCAAAGGTAAATCACGAATTTCTAGCCGACAGGCAACCAGATGAACCAATGTGGCCAATGAATCCGGACGACTATTTCGGAGACATCGACGGACGCCCAATCTTTACCGAACATTTCTCAGACAAAAAATTCGATAATGAGCCACTAATAAAAAACTCCAAATGCTTGGAAGTATTCGGAAAATTGCCGGCCAGCCAGAAGCTTGATGTTGGACGCACTACGGGCAACAGCTCGTATTTGCGATTCTCTTATTATGACATCAATGGCAATTGCCTTGGCTGGCAAATCGCGTATACCACCGGCTTGCTAAGTCCTATGCCTCAAACAACGATCACATGGGTGAGCGTTAAAAATAAAACAAAAGTTTCGTTTAAAGGTGAATTGGAGCAAGTTATTACTAAAATGAAATTAAATAATCCTACTGATGAAAGTAATAACCCTGAAAATATAAATAAAGAGAAGGTCACCCTGAAAAATTCAGAGGTTTATTTCAGGCTATCGCAGCCGGTAGACGAGTTTTTAGAGCTTGCTACTAAAAATAAGCAGAAAAAGCTCAGGAAGAGTTGATCTTATTTCATTTTAACGGCTATAAAATAGTTCCGCTAAAAATCCGACAACTCTTTAGGGGGGAAAGCGGCCCGTAACGCATTCAAAACCGCTAGCAGATCAATCACTTCCTGCGTGACCGCGCCCCCGACGGGCGTCAGATGGCCGGTGCCCGCGGCGATCATGGCTATGATACTTAAGACCATACCTCCGACAGCGCTTTGAAGCGCGATCGTTCTCATGCGACGGCTGATATGCATAAGCTCGTCAACTTTGACCAAAGAACTGTCCAGAACGACAGCGCCGGCCGCACTGCTGGTAATATCGCTGTTGCGGCCGATGGCCACACCGACCGTCGCCGCCATAAGCGCCGGAGCGTCGTTGATGCCGTCCCCCACATAAAGTGTTTTGGCTTTTTTTGTCTCTTCGCGGACTATTTCCACTTTGTTTTCAGGGCTTTTTTCCGCGTGGATCATAGTGATCCCTACTTTTTCCGCCAGATAGCGTACTTCCGATTCCCTGTCTCCGGAAACAATGAGCGTGCGGTCGAATTGATGCCTTGGACCCAGGTGCTGAATAAATGTAGGCCCTTCGAGCCGCGGCGTATCGCGGAATTTATAGGTGGCGGCATAAACTTTATCCAGAATTACCACGCATTCAAGGCCCTCGACGACCGGCGGTAAATGTTGCAAGCCCAAAAATGATTTTTTAAGCGCTATCCCGCGGCTGGTGACCAGAACCTCTTGTCCGGCCACTAATCCACGCAATCCCTCGCCCGGGATCTCCCGGATCTCTGAGACTTCCTGCAGGATCAACCCTTTTTTCTCCGACGCCGCTTTTAATGCGTGAGCCAGAGGATGCTTGGAATAACGTTCAAGGCTGGCCGCAAGGCACAATATCTTGTCCGGAGAAAATTGAGGCGAACAAAATTCTTCGGCCAGCTCAGGCTCGCCGTAAGTCAGCGTCCCAGTCTTATCAAATATCGCCGTGCGGCAATTTTGTATCTGTTCGAACACCGTGGGATTTCTCACAATAATACTGCGCTTGGCGCACAACGCGATGGAACCGATAACAGCCACAGGGATCCCTATCAGAAGCGGGCACGGCGTCGCCACGACCAAGACTGAAAGGAAACGCACAGGCTCGCCGGTAATCGCCCAGACAGCCCCCGCCACCAAAAGAGCTAACGGTGTATAAATAGCACCCAGTTTGTCCCCAAGACGCCTTATGGTGGGCCTGTTCTCTTCGGAGTGTTTCATGACCTCCACGATCTTGGCGTATCGCGAATCCGCGGCGATCTTCTCAGCCTTGATCGTGATCGCGGTGTCTCCGTTGACAGCACCGGAAATCACGGCAGAACCAGGCGCCTTATCCATCAAAAAAGGCTCGCCGGTCAAATACGCTTCATCCATGCGTCCGTGGCCTTCGAGAACCACTCCGTCCACAGGGCATATTTCGTGAGGAAAAATTACCAGTGTGTCATCAACCCGTACCTCCCCAAGCGTAATATCCGCTAATTCGGAACCCTTGCGTCGATGCGCCACGGTAGGCATTCGTTTAGCGAGAGCTTTTAGCACCGAGGAAGCGTTCTTCACCGCATAGTTCTCAAGCGCGGCGCCTCCTGACAACATCAGGACAATGACCGCTCCGGCCAGGTATTCTCCCAAAAGGATCGAAGTGACGACCGCTATTCCCGCCAGAAGATCAGACCCAAAATCGCGATTGAGTAGTTTACGGAATAGACCGAAGACAAGCGGTATGCCTCCGCCTAAGAGGACAATCAAAAGCGGAAACTGATAAATAGAAGCGGAGACGTGAAAACCATAATGCAACAAAAGCGATAAAGCGATCAGGGCGGCCGAAAAGACCGCGATTAAATTGTTTCCCTTTAGTTGCATTATCAGTGAATACCTTCTGGGGTGTTAGGCCGCTCTATTAAACCTGCTTTTTTCGCTATCTCAGCATCCAGCACCGCACGGCCGATGATCTTAGCCGCCTGGCCATAAGAGACAGCGTCGGTATTAAGGACCATATCATAAAGTAGGGGGTTATCGATATCAACATTAAAATAACCGCTCAAATATTTTTTCTTCCCCTGCTCCTCTTTTTTGACAAATTCTTCGGCTATTTTCCTGTCAAATCCATAATAAGCTTCAATATGTTTGATCCTTTTCTCATAAGAACCGATCAGTCGCACATGAAAACCGCACGGAAATCTCCGGGTCAAAATGTTCGATCCGCGTCCCACAAGGATCACGCGTCCCATCGCGGCCAGATTCACAATGGTTTCAGAGGTATCGCGTACAAGAACCAGATCCGGAGGATGAAGCCCGAAGAGCTCTTCCATCAGCTCATCCATCTCTTTTCTTTTATCTTCGCGCATATAATCGGCAAACCGCTTTGGAAGATGATGCGCCTCCATTACTCGACCTACAAGATTCTTATCGAATACGGTCCAGGGAATGTGAACATTATTGTCGTGTTCATTTAAATAGCACTCAAGCAACCTTCCGATCGTAATACCGCCGGCACCGGTCTGCCGCGAAATGGTAATGAATGCCGCGCTCCCCTGCCCCTGATTCCCGCCGCTTTTCATACGCAGACGGTTTTGCAGATAACGCTCGCATGCTTCTAAGTTGGTATTCATCATGCTCTCCTCACTTCAAAACCAATATTTCTTCTTCGCTGAGGTTTCCAGTGCGGCCCCCTCCCCGAAGGTGCTCATTTATTGGGTTTAAGGCAAATGAACCCGCCGCTTTCTCTAGCAACGCTTATTTTATCACGTAGACCTAACCTGTCCAAATCGAAGGCGGGAGAATTCGCGGCAGACGTTCTGCCTTATTGACACAACAGTTAAAGGACTTTAACCTTCTTCATCGCCTGGCTGATACGGCTCAGGCCTTCCTCGATTTTTTTGACATCCAGCGCGTAGCTCAAGCGTATCCTGTCCGGCGCGCCGAACCATTCGCCCAGATAAGTAATGACCTTGTAATCCTGGTAAAGCGTTGTCAGAAACTTGCGCGGGTTCTTGCACTTGGGAAGGACATAAAAAGCGCCTTCGGGTTTCCAAAGATCAAACCCAAGATCCAAAAGACCTTTGTAAATAAAATCCCGACGCGCGCGCCATATCTGCCGCTGGCCTTCGATATAGGCCTTGGGTGCCTTCATCGTGGAGAGCGCCATGTCCTGGCCGACAAGATTGGTGTTCATCGAAGTGTGAGTCTTCATTTCG
Organism: uncultured Planctomycetia bacterium; assembly: GCA_964486835.1. Taxonomy (GTDB): domain Bacteria; phylum Omnitrophota; class Gorgyraeia; order 2-02-FULL-51-18; family 2-02-FULL-51-18; genus CAMDWQ01. The sequence continues at coordinate 5,467 of CAZAPB010000008.1, read as the reverse complement.
CAGACGTTCTCAACTATTTTTTTATCGGCCGTCCACAAATAGCCGACACGGACGCCGCACATGCAATAAGTCTTAGAAAATGAGTTGATCGTGATCACATGGTTGCCCTTGATGTGATAATTCTCGCGCTCATAGATAAGGTCCTTGTACACTTCGTCGGACACTACGTAAGTGCCCAACTTCTGTGTAATCTTCTCAATCTCTTTAAGAGTCTCAATGGCTTCGACACGGCCCGTGGGATTCGATGGCGAATTGATGAGAACCGCGACACAGCCGCGCACCTTCTTTTTAAAATCGCCGATGTCGATGCGTCCGTCCACTTGGTCGGTAAAAATCGGTGTCATGCCGGCCATTTGAATGATCGGAAGATACGAATAATAGTAGGGTCTGGGTAAAAGAACCTTGCCCTTGCCCCACGCGCGAAAAACCAGATCCAGCGCTTCCGAAGCGCCGTTGGTAATCACAAAATTGTCAGCCGTCGAACCGGAATATTCTTTGGACAATGCCTGGCGTAGCTTAAGCTCCCCCTGGATCAGGCCATAGCGCAGATCCCGCGTAATATCAATGCCTTTAAACGCTTCTTGAGGCGGCGGCAAGTCAGGCTGTCCCGAGCCGAAGCTGATGACACCCTCGCCTTGTTTACCGATAAAATCCGCGGGACTTTTGAGTTTTAACATAAAGGGTATTATGCACTAGCGTCCAAGTAAGGTCAAACACCCAGAAAAAAGTTTTTACGCCTTACCGCCAGGGGAGGATTTGCCGGCGTAAGATTCGACAAGGGCCTGAATCAGCTCAAGCTCGTTTGCATCACACCAGATCATGCGGCAAGATTCGTTAGTGCAACGGTCTACAACAACCTTGGTAAACTCCGAATAAAAATATTTAGACATTTCAGAGCCGCAGGACGGGCAGTTGATCCGAGGTAGCCGGCAAAGATCTCTGAGCGTGCCCCTGCGGGCAAGACACCACTGCTTTGAATCCTCTATCGCTTTTTGGCTGAAACGTTCGATGGGTCTGACGATTATTTTTTGAATATCATCCGAATGAACCAGCTTTCCCTGGCAGTGGACACACCGAGCGATAGGCAATCCTTCATACCGGTCTTCCGCCAGCGGCAGGCGGCAACGGGGACAATTGCCCTTATCCGATTTAGCCGTTTCCGTTAAATATTGCTTTCTGATCTGGTCAAAATTGATCGCGGATCCGGGCGCTAACCCGTCCACGCCCACAGGGAAAATAAGAGTAGTCGGCTGGATTCCCGCTCCGGCGACATCCGCAGGGCTAAAGGGTCCCTGCCAATTACCCTGATTATGCGCGATAAACTGATAAGAGTTGAGCCCCTCGCCCGATACAACCTTGGACTTAAAATCAGACGCGTCCTGGTGGATCCATTTTGAAAGATTCTTGAGACGATCCGCGATCGGAGGATGTGTCGCGAACAGATCCGCGGCAACGCCTGTTTCTTCATTGAGCGCCGATTCAGTCGGATCCATAATAAAGATAGACGAGAAACCCTCCGGCACATTCAAATATCCGCGATAACCGGCCGAGATCTTTTTCAGAGCTTCCGAAAGAGAAGCCGGGTCTTTGGTCATCGCAACCGCATCACAGTCCGCGTAATGTTCGCGGTTTCTGGATATGGCCATATAAAGTATGCTTGTCGTCAAGCGGCCACACCAGGCAATCATTGAGATGAGCACGGTTCGGCGGCCGGTCTTGAGAATTCCGTAAATGGAATCAAAGACCGAAACCAAAGAACAAGTGATCGCCATGAGCCTGGAGTCCTCATGGCATAAATGAGCCGCTTCATGGGCGATCACGCTTGAAAGCTCCGAGCGGTCAAGCCTTGCCAGCAGCCCTTCGGTCACCCCGATCGCCGAGCGGCCCTCCGAATCCTGAAGTGAAAACGCGTTGACCGCCGTGGTCGAGAGAGTCACGGCACGAATCGAACCAGACCCTATGGCAGTCTCGGCCTCGCGTACAATATTGATAAAAATACGGCAGGCATCATCATTGGCATCGGCCTCCTTGGCTTCCAGGTGCCCGAGCATCTGATCAAGGGTCGCCGAGCGCGCCCATTGAAAATGGACAACCGCGATCAGAATCCCGACAAAACTACTCCAGAATATAACATGAGGAATAAATTCGGTGATTTTTTCGTCACCGTAAAAAAAAGAAAAACCGAATAAGTTAAAGAAAAAAATGTAGATGAAGGCCAGGCAGAAAAAAAGAATTAAAGTCTGTTTCTGGTTCCTTCGTTTGGCTTCAAATACCGTATCTGCCGGCAGTGGCTGGAACACGAGTTTTTAGAATTTTACCTCAGGAGCTGTTTTCTCTTCAGAAGCAACCTCCAGGTAACTTCTTTTGACGAACGAAAAGGTATTCGCGAGAATATTGGACGGAAATTGTTCGATCTGGGCGTTATAGTTTGCCGAGATATCGTTGTAATGCCCACGCGAGTAAGCAATGCGGTTCTCGGTCGTCACAAGCTCTTCCTGAAGCTGCATCGCATTCTGGCTGGCCTTCAACTGCGGATAATTTTCCCATACAGCCATCAGGCGGGACAAACAACCTGAAATCTCATTCTCCGCTTTAACGCGGTCCGAGGGGGACCCCGCGCCCATCGCCTTGGCCCGTGCTTCCATGACTTTGGTCAACGTCTCACGCTCGAACTGCATCACCCCTTTGACCGTTTCAACAAGATTGGGGATCAGGTCGTGACGGCGTTTTAGCTGTACATCAATCTGACTCCACGCATTCTCAGATTCAATGCGATAACGGATCAACGAATTGTAAGCCATCATTACCCAATATCCTATCAAAAGAACAATGCCACCAATGACAGCTAATACGATCATGATCACTCCTTTTTATCTAATTTTTCGCCCAACACTTTCTTAAATTCCTAAGCCATTATTCTAGATCAAATCCGCCCGAAAGAAAAGGACGCGAATGAAGACCGCGGGAGGGTTGTGAAAATGAAGAAGACAAATTCTCCGGATATCTGTTAGACTAATACCCACTATGAGAGAAAATTTCAATTTTAATAAGAAAAAGCGTGAAGAAGGCAAAAAGAAAAAACGTGAGGAAAAGATCGCCCGGCGTCAACAGCTGAAAGCGGCTGCCGCGTCCCCGCAGATCCAGCCCGACCTATCTGCCCAGACAGGCCAGCCGCAGGATCAAGCGGCTCAATAAAACACGTTACAAAGCTTTCTAAGAATATATACGGGAATTGACACTCAGCGAGTCTGGGTGACTCTCTTTGATTTGGTGTATTTTTATGATGTCGCTGATAAGCGAGAGCTTATAAGTTTACTGAACCGTCAGCACGACGACGGAGAAATGAAGCTTTTTTCCCGCCAACGGATGATTAAAATTCAGGATCAGCGTCTGCTGATTGACAGCTTTTACCGTGGCTAAAAATGTCCTGTCCTTCTTGGAAAGAATCTGTTTTCCTACGACGTGATTTCCTTTGGGATATTTGGATTTTTCCACTTCCATGATCGACTTGGGGTTCTCAAGTCCGTAGCCTTCCTTGGCAGGCAAATCCAGCTCTCTGCGGTCACCCACCTTCAAGCCTCTTAGCCGCTTCTCAAGACCTAAGAGGATCTGTTTTTTCCCGTCAGTATAGCGCAACGGTTTTTGCGCGCTGATGCACTTGATCAGATGACCATCCACGGTCAGATCATAGGAAATCGCAACCGCCTTGCCTTTAGTAATTTTCACGTCGACATCTCTTTCCCGGCTCCAATAAAAGCGTAGAGCAGGATTAAAAAGCGTGGTTAATAAAACAAAAAAGAAGAGGGTGCTTGTTAGGCTCTTCTGGATCACCAAGTCAGAATGATAGATGGTAAGATATACTAGAGAATAGCAGGTTTAGAGCGGCTTAACAACCGGTATTATCAAAATTATAATCTATGCGCCCTCTGACACCAAGTCACTCTATTAGTACTTAATAATGGAGGTTCGATGCCTGATTCCGGTTTTTATGGGCTACTTCCTTATCTGGAAGGATTCAAACATCCCCGCCAGCTTGTTCTTTAGTGGTTCAGAGATAAGGCCGGTAGGCATGGGGACACTCTTTAATCTTTCATTGGCGCAACCGTTGGGCTGGAATGCCTGAAGCGCATAATGTTTGACTCCCTTGCCGAGCAACTGCTCGGCGATGGTAAGGATATCCGCTTCTGAGAGCAAATCCGGGTGGACCGTCGTCCTGAATTCATATTCAACGCCGCTTTGCAGAACGATTTCCACGCTCAAAGCGGGCTTGGCACCGCTTTGGTCGACCTGTGTGATCTTCTGGTAGGCGTCAAATGGGGCTTTTACATCCATCCCCACCCAATCGCACAAACGGAGAGCTTCCTTAAGATGTTCAGGGTATATCCCGGTCGTATGCAAAGCGATCTGGAACCCCATGTCCCTGACCTTTTGCATCGCCTGCATAAGCCCCTGGTGAGCTGTCGGTTCCCCACCGCAGAAAACGACCCCATCCAAGAGACCTATGCGGCTTTGGAGGAAATCAAGCAACTTTGGAAAAGCCAGCGGTGAGCCTTGGCCAAACTGCCAAAGATGCGAGTTGTGACAATAAGAACACCGCCACTCGCATCCTTTGGTGTACAAGACCGCCGCCAGACGACCCGGAAAATCAATGGTCGTGAACGGCGTGATCCCTTCTATGGGCAGCTCAGGCGTAGGTTGCGCAGGGCTCGCATACGGCAGCCCCCAATCCCTTTGGTTCGACGAAGTGCTGGCGCTCATAGTGTTCACTTTTTTTCCCAACGTTAAATTCAGATACAGGCCGGTGATATCCCATTACTCGTGTCCATATTTCACAGCGCTGTCTTTCTTCATTCTTCAAACCCGCAACGATCACTTTTCCGTCAGACATATCCCCTCCTTTTTGCATAGAATTTCTTCATCACACCTGGGGCAGAACTCATGCTCCCCCGCAAGATAACCATGTTTAGGACACACTGAAAAAGTCGGCGTCACTGTTATATAGGGCAGCCTAAACCTCTCCAACGCTTTTCGAACCAGATTCTTACAAGCCTCGGCACTGGAGATCCTCTCCTGCATATAAAGATGCAGAACCGTCCCTCCCGTATATTTTTTCTGAAGATCATCCTGCCGCGCCAGCGCCTCGAACGGGTCCGAGGTAAAATTCACCGGCAGTTGCGTGGAATTAGTATAGTAGGGTTTGTCCTCAGTCCCCGCGGTCAGAATACCCTTGAAGCGCTTTTTATCTTCCCGGGCGAACCGGTAGGTCGCACCTTCCGCCGGGCTGGCTTCCAAATTATACAGGTGGCCGGTTTCTTCCTGAAACTCCGTCAACCGGGCACGCGCGTGATCCAGAAGTTTTAAGGCAAACTCATGCCCTTCATCCGCCATGATGTCATACCGGCCGTCGCTGAAGTTACGAATACATTCGTTGACGCCATTGACACCAATGGTTGAAAAATGGTTCTTG
>CAZAPB010000007.1:16090-18001 GCA_964486835.1 uncultured Planctomycetia bacterium | reverse complement strand
GCGATCCCTGCCATGCTGTTCGCCATGGTTGTTTTCCCTGCCATAAAATTGTAAACGATCAGCGCCCCGCCGATTCCAAAAAGCAGCAAGCTGGAAGTATAAATATTTTTTGCCGCCCTGAAAGAAGAAAGCAATTCGTTAAAACCCGAAAAAATACCGCTAAAAGTTTTTTGACCGCTGAATAACGGAATGATAAATCTAAAAAGAAAATACGAAACAACCCCCTTGCCGAAAGAAGTCCCCGCGATAGCCAATATCCCGCCGCCGCAGCCGCTTTGCGCAAAAGTGAAAAAATTAAGCGCCTCCAGCACCCCTCCACTCATTCCCATTCTTTTTAAAACAGTCACGAGAACCCAAATCGTCGTTATTATCCCGGTCGAAATAAGAGTCTGCTTGTTTTTTACAACCGTCTTAAGACCGCTTAGAAAACCATTGAAGCTTTTTAAAATATACGCGGCAGGCGAAAGGATAGCCGTCAACTCATGCGGAATGGCAGAAGCGCTTGAAAAAATTATTTCTCCGCCGGTTGTCGAAGCGGCTATTGTATTTGTCAGAGAGTTTAGCGTTTGTTTTGAATTGATATTTTTCATGAAGTAAATTGTAACAAAAAATCCGCAAATATAATTTTTTGCGGATTTTATAATTAAAGCCCCTCGACCCCAACGGGATTCGAACCCGTGTTACTACCGTGAAAGGGTAATGTCCTAGACCAGGCTAGACGATGGGGTCTAAAATTTTTTTATTCTTTTTCCTGTGCTGCTACGGTCGCGGATACGGCGCCGTCTTCTTCGGGCTCCACAGAGGTGATGCTGACAACTTTGTCGTTGTCTTTCTTCAGGTTGATCAGCCTTACACCCTGCGCGACGCGGCCGGTTTCGCGGACGTCTTTGACCGAGCATCTTACCACCATCCCGGTCTGCGTCATAATCATTAGATCATACTTTTCGTTGACTAGCTTCATGCCCACCACTTCACCGTTCTTTTCGGTGACCTTGACGTTGGTGACGCCTTTTCCGCCGCGGCCGGTGATGCGGTACTCATCGACTTCGGAGCGCTTGCCAAAACCTTTTTCAGTGACAGTCAGAAGAGTCGCCTTCTTATCCACGATCTCCATACCAACCACATAATCTTTGTCCTCGAGCGTCACGCCTCGTACTCCGCCGGCACCTCTACCCATACTGCGAACCTCATCCTCCGGGAAGCGTATGGCCTTGCCCTTGCGGGTGGCGATGATGATCTGCATCTTGCCGTCAGTCATATCGGCCGCTATCAGCTCATCCTTGGGGTCCAGCCCGATGGCGATAATGCCGTTACGCCGGGTATTCTCAAAATCGGTAAGACTGCATTTCTTGATCTGACCAAGCTTGGTACACATGACAAGATACTTGCCCTCTTCAAACTTGCTGATGGGAATATATGAGGTGATCTTCTCTCCTTGAGACAACGAGACAAAATTGGCGATGAACTTGCCCTTGGAAATACGGCTGGCTTGGGGCAGTTCGTGGACCTTGATCGTAAATGCTTTGCCCTTGGACGTGAAAAGAAGCAACGTGTCGTGCGTGGACGCGACAAAGAGATGCTCCACGAAATCTTCATCCACTCCACCTGAGCCAACACCTATTCCACCGCGCTTTTGTTTGCGGTAAGTCGTAACCGGCAGGCGTTTGACATAATTTTGATGGCTTATGGTAATCACCACATCCTCGTCGGCGATCAGATCTTCAATGTCCATCTCGGTATCGATCGAGCGGGAAATATCCGTGCGGCGCTCATCGCCGTATTTTTTCTTGAGGTTGGCGAGCTCTTCCTTGATGATCTCAAGCACCTTCTTTTCGGAATTAAGAATAGACTCGAAGTATTCGATCTTTTTCATGAGCTCTTTAAGCTCTTCCTCGAGCTTATACATCTCAA
>CAZAPB010000007.1:0-16080 GCA_964486835.1 uncultured Planctomycetia bacterium | reverse complement strand
CTCCGCTTCAAGTTTATCACGCTCCAAGCCCGTCAGTTTCTGCAGCTGCATTTCAAGGATAGCTTGCGCCTGAAGATCCGAGAATTCAAATTTCTCGATCAGGGCGGTTTTAGCCTCGGCTGGATTCTTTGACCCTCGGATTGTCTTGATCACCTTGTCGAGAATTTCGACGGCTTTGATAAGGCCCTCAACAATATGAGCCCGGTCCTTTGCTTTAGCCAGGTCAAATATCGTCCTGCGCGTGATGATCTCTTTGCGGTGCTTGATGTATTCGATGAGTATCTCTTTGAGTTTGAGCACTCGGGGACTGCCGCCGACCAGCGCCAAGAAAATGATGCCGAACGTATTCTGCATCTGTGTGTGCTTGTACAGCTGGTTTAATATCACCTGCGCGTTGGCGTCGCGCTTGAGATCAATGACCAAGCGCATGCCGTCCTTGTCAGACTCATCGCGCACATCGGAGACGCCCTCAATCTTTTTGCTGTTAACCAAGTCGGCGATATTCTCAATCAGATTGGATTTGTTGACCTGATAAGGGATCTCGGTGACGACAATGGCTTCCTTGCCCGCGCGTATTTCCTCGATGGAGGCTTTGGCGCGTATTTTAATAATGCCGCGGCCGGTCTCATACGCCGACTTGATGCCTTCGGTGCCGCAAATAGTAGCGCCTGTCGGGAAATCGGGGCCCTTGATAAATTTCATCAGCTCTTTGGTTTGTATTTCCGGATTTTCAATGGTCGCGGCGATCGCGTCGCAAACCTCTGTCAGGTTGTGAGGAGGAATATTGGTAGCCATGCCGACCGCGATCCCGCTGGAGCCGTTGCATAAAAGATTGGGAAGGGTCGCGGGGAGCAGTGTTGGCTCCTCCAGGCTCTCGTCAAAGTTGGGGGCGAAAGCAACCGTGTTCTTATCGATGTCGCTCAGCACGGTTTCGGTAATGCCGGCAAGACGCGCCTCTGTATAACGCATCGCGGCGGCCGAGTCGCCGTCGACAGATCCAAAATTGCCCTGCCCGTCCACGAGCGGATAACGCAAAGAAAAATCCTGCACCATACGCACCAGCGTGTCATACACGGCCGTGTCGCCGTGCGGGTGATATTTACCGAGCACTTCACCGACGATACGCGCGCACTTCTTGTAAGAGCGGCTGTGGTCGAGCCCCAGCTCCTTCATCGCGAAAAGAATGCGCCGATGCACCGGCTTCAAGCCGTCACGGACGTCGGGAAGCGCGCGCCCAACGATAACGCTCATCGAATAGTTAAGATACGATGTTTTCATCTCCTGCTCGATGAAAACTGTTTTGATCTTCTCGTTGACGGTGTAGCTGTTTTTTTGAAGTTCTGCCATGATCTTTCCTTAAACGTCCAGATTCTTTACTTCGCGCGCGTACTTGTGAATAAATTCCCGGCGAGGCTCAACCTCATCGCCCATCAAGGTGGTAAACGTCTTGTCCGCTTCGACGGCATCCTCGAGCGTGACCCTAAGCACAGTCCGCTTCTCGGGATCCATCGTGGTCTCCCAAAGCTGTTCAGGGTTCATTTCACCTAAACCTTTATAGCGCTGAATGGTCAGGCCTTTTTTGCCCTCCCCCTGCACGAATTTGAGCGCCCCCCTTAAACTTTCAAGGAACACAGGCTCCTCGTCCTTGTGGGACGCCTTATACAGCATTTTTTTCTGAAAAACTTCTTTTTTCCCGGCTCTTTCCGCCTTAGCGCTCTTTTTATTATCCTCCGCCTCCGGCTCGAAATCCTCGGTATCCAGCCCAAGTTTTTCGATCTTGAGAATGGTCTCGGCCATCTCATCTGCCTCGAAAAACTCTACCAAGTCCAATTCCTTAGCGAATTTGGTCTTGGAATCCGCCTCTTTTCCCGCCTCGCCCAGGTCCACTTCCTTGCCTTTTTTCTTTTCATAGCGCTGGACGGCATCAGCCAACTCTTCGTCATCATACAAAAACTGGTCTTCTCCCTCCACTTTGATACGATAATATGGCAGTTTTTTGGTTTTCTTATTCAATAAAGCGATATAATTTGATAGTTCTATCCCACGACGGGTAATTCCTGATGTCATCGATTCCAGAGAGCTCAACAACTCTAGAAGCTCTATCAGCTTCTTTCCTTCTATCTTTTCCTTGTCCTTGATACGGGTCAGCGTCAGGCCCTCGCTTCCTAGATCCAGAAGCAGTCTGCTCATCTCCTCCTCGGTCTCGATATACTGCTCACGCTTACCGCGCTTGATCTTATACAGCGGGGGTTGGGCAATATAGATATGTCCTTTTTCCACCAATTGGTGCATCTGGCGGAAAAAAAAGGTCAAAAGAAGCGTGCGTATATGACTACCATCAACGTCCGCATCGCACATGATAAGAATCTTGTGGTAGCGAAGCTTATCCAGATTAAATTCTTCGCCGATGCCCGTTCCCAGCGCATTGATAATGGTGCAAATTTCATCGTTTGATAATACCTTGTGCAGTCGCGCCTTTTCGACATTCAATATTTTACCTTTGAGTGGCAGAATAGCCTGAAAGCGCCGATCGCGCCCCTGCTTTGCCGAGCCGCCTGCCGAATCACCCTCCACCAGATATACCTCACACAGCGCCGCGTCTCTCTCCTGACAGTCGGCCAATTTTCCAGGAAGCGAGCCGCTCTCCAGGGCGCCTTTGCGCCGAGTAAGCTCGCGCGCTTTACGGGCGGCCTCGCGCGCCCTGGCGGCGAGCACGGCCTTTTCGATGATTTTGTTGGCAACGCTTGGATTTTCTTCGAAAAATCTGCTCAAGCCCTCGTTGACTATAGACTCGACGAATCCTTCGACGTCGCTGTTGCCAAGTTTTGTTTTGGTCTGACCCTCAAACTGCGGGTTGGGGACTTTGCAGCTGATGACAGTGGTCAAGCCCTCGCGTATATCATCCCCCGAAACACTGACATCGTCTTTGAGAACATTTTTGCCCTTGCAGTACTGATTTACACAGCGCGTTAGCGACGCCTTGAATCCGCTGACATGCGTTCCACCCTCAGTCGTGTTGATATTGTTGACAAAGCTGTAAATATTTTCCGCGTATCCGTCGTTGTACTGCATCGCGATTTCAACTTGCGTGTTGTCCCTCTCGCCGAAAAAATAAATGACCTTCGCGTGAAGCGCCGTTTTGTTTTTGCCTATCTCCTGGACAAACGAAACAATGCCGCCTGTAAAATAATACTCGGCCTCTTTCTCCTTACCGACCCGCTCATCCTTGAGCGTAATATGCAGACCCTTATTCAGGAAAGCTAATTCGCGCAGGCGATTTGCTAAAATATCAAAATTATATTCGATAGGGATATTGAATATTTCTTTATCGGCCTTAAACGTGACCTTGGTACCACTAGACTTGGATTTGCCGATTGTTGTCAGTTTGGAAGCGGTTTTTCCCCTCTGAAAACGCATGTGGTAAACCTTACCGTCGCGCTTTACCTCAACCTCAAGCCACTCGGAGAGCGCGTTGACGCAGCTGACGCCGACTCCATGAAGGCCGCCGGATACTTTATAGCTTTTTTTGTCGAATTTACCGCCTGCGTGGAGAATGGTCAGAACAACCTCGACGGCCGGCTTTTTCTCGGTCTTATGCATGTCGACCGGGATGCCGCGTCCGTCGTCGGTGACGGAAACGCTGTTATTGGTATGTATAACCACATCGATCTGGGTGGCGTGCCCTCTCGTGTTTATGGGACGGCGACCACCGAGATCTGGGTGGCGTGCCCCACAAGCGCTTCGTCCACGGCGTTATCCACCACTTCATAAACCAGGTGGTGCAACCCGCGAACGCCAATATCCCCGATATACATGGCGGGCCGCTTACGCACCGCGTCCATTCCCTCAAGGACTTGGATGTTTTTCGCGCCATAGTCGGCTTCGTTGGCCGCTTGCTGGGTCGTCTCTTCTATATTTTCTTTATTTGTTGCCGCTTCTTTAGACATTATCCCACCACTTACTTATAAAACTGGTTTAGCATTTCTCCCGCCGCTTTTAGGCGGTGGGCTAAAACTCCCCAATCTTGAATTGAATGTCGGAAATTTTATCTTTTCCTAGCTCTCTTTGCAATCCTTTTAGGATATTCCTCTTTTTCATGGATAATTCCTGGAGCCAAACCGAATTATCCACACGCACGCCCAAGACCCCTTTTCGGAAGACAACCGGCCGCGAATGTTTGAATCCCGCGTCGCCGATGATAGCCTTCCATCGCTCCTCAATATCCTCACGGGTATACGTGCGCCCGCTCTCCAGCTTCTGGAAAACCGTCTTTAGGATATCCCCTATCGGAGTGAGGTCGCGGCCCATACAACCGCCGTTAATTCACCTGCATCGGGAGAACAATATAAGTATAATTCTCCCCACACTTGATCACCGCCGGTTTTTCGGGATCGATAAAACCAAAATGAATATTTTCGTCTTCTATATTTTTTAAAACATCAATAATAAAGGCCGGATTAAATCCCATAATCAACTCCCCGCCTTTATAATTTATTTCTATTTCCTCACGCGCCTCACCTAAATCCGGTGTATTTTTAGTAATAATCATACGATCTTTAATTAGATTAATTTTCACTGATTGAGAGTCTTGGTTGGTAAGAATACTAACACGCCGAGTCGCTTGGAGAAATTCCTGCGTCCCAAGTTTTATTTCTTCTTTTATTTTTTTTGGAATAACTTGTTCATAATTAGGATATTCACCTTCAATAAGTCTTGAAGTAATATTAATTAAATTAATACTGATTTGTAGTTGATTTTCTTTAAAATAAAAAATTACTTCACCTTCTTCGGTTAGATTACGGCTGAGCTCTTGAATGGTTTTCATAGGAAGAATTACGTCTCTGCGAAAATTCCCCATCGCGGAAATTTCATTTTCCACTACTGCCAATCTTCGCCCGTCCGTCGCCACTAGTTTTAATGTCTTTTCTTTAAAATTAAATAAAATACCATTCAATACATACCTGGTTTCATCATGGGACATCGCAAAAGAAGTTAATTGAATCATGTTTTTAAGATTTTTTTGCGGCAACTTTACCACAACCACTTCTTTTGAATTAAGTGAGTGAAGATCGGGTAATTGCGGAAAATCATCCTTTAATAACCCCATCAACCGGAAATAGCTCTTTCCTGATTCAATGGTTATTGATTGTGTTTTTTTTACAGATATAAAGATGGGTTGTTGAGAAGGTAATTCTTTAATAATCTCTGAAAATTTTCTTGCCGGTACTGTGATAGCCCCTTCTTCAATAACTTCACCGGGAACCTTCATTGATATACCAATTTCAAGATCTGTCCCTGTTAGTGAAATAATATTTTTTTTCGCCTCTATTAAAATATGAGAAAGAATAGGTAAAGTGCTTTTCCCGCTGACTGCGTTTTGAACGGTTTGAATACCCTTTAAAAGCTCATCTTTTGTTGTGTTTATTTTCATAAAGTTATTTCCTATTATTTATTATTTATTTATCTTAAGAGAAATAGTATTAGTAGTAAGTGCTGTGAATGTGTTTATAACTACATAACTATCATAAAAACAACAAGATATAAAACAACCAACCTGTGTATAAAGACGTAGTTGTTCACAGAGATATCTTTTTCAAAAACACAAAAGCTACTTATACACAACATTAAAACAACCAAAATTACTTCTTAATTTCACCGATCAATTTATCGATCATTGATTTTGTTTTTTGGTCTTTTTTAATGTCTTTCTTGATCTTTTCATACGCGTGCAAAATCGTTGTGTGGTCCCGCCCACCAAAATGCTCTCCCAATTCCGGAAAAGAAAAATCCGTCATCTCCCGCGACAGGTACATCGCAATATGCCTCGGATAAGCCACACTTTTAGAACGCCTCTTTGCCGTCATATCTGAGGGCCTTACTTCAAAATATTCTGCCACTTTCCTCTGAATCAGGTCAACAGTGATCTTTTTCTGATTTTCAACGATAAGATCTTTTAGGACATCCTTGGCGACATTTTCATCGACTTCGCGGCCGACAAGTTTTGAATAAGCGATGACGCGGATAAGAGCGCCCTCCAACTCCCGAATATTAGATTTAATTTTATCCGCGATAAAAAAAGTGACGGAATCCGGAACGTTCAAGCCCTCACGCTCTGCTTTTTTTCTCAAAATAGCCGTTCTTGTTTCAAAATCCGGAGGCTGAATGTCCGTCACCAAACCCCACTCAAAGCGCGAAACAAGCCTCTCTTCCAGATTATTAATATCCTTTGGGGGTTTATCGCTAGAGACAACGATCTGCTTGTGAGAGTCATAAAGGGTGTTAAACGTATGAAAAAACTCCTCCATCGTTGCTTCTTTTCCAGCAATAAAATGAATATCATCTATAAGGAGACAATCAACAGAGCGGTATTTCTCGCGGAACTTAAGTGTGGTGCCTGTTTTGATGGCATTAATCAACTCATTCGTAAATTTTTCACTGGTAATATAAAGAACCCTGGTAGTCCTTTTTCTCCTAAGCACTTCCTGACCAATGGCTTGCATTAAATGCGTCTTACCAAGACCGACGGGGCCGTAGATGAATAGTGGGTTATAAGACTTGGCGGGTGATTCAGCCACCGCCATAGAAGCGGCATGGGCAAAACGATTGGAAGGCCCAACAACAAAGCTCTCAAAGGTGTAGCGGGTATTAAGTAGGGGCTCAGTAAGAATGGAAGGCGCCTGTGGGGAAAAGCTGGTCTGAAAAACCTGAGGAGGAGCCATTTCGACAGACACATCAGACTCTTCAATTATTGGATCGCTGGCCGTGTTTTCATGAATCTGGAAGCTAATCTCTATGTGAGGGTTGTTTAGTAAATTCTTAAGCGCGGAATAGATTTTGTCCTGATAGTGGTCCATCACCCAACTTTTAAAAAACTCATCTCGGACAGTTAAAACGACCTGATTATCACGCAACTCTTTTATTTTGATGGGCTTAAGCCATCTTTCGAACAAAGGCCTGTCAAAGTCATGCTGTAGCGTCTCTAAAGCCTTCAACCACAATTCAGAGGGGTCTGAGTTAATCACTTTATCCACAGGTTAATAGCCTTAATCTTTATAAAACATAAGCATATTTCTTATAACCTAATTATTTACAACAACATGCGTGGCCTGTAAAACGAGAAAAAAAATTTCATACAAAAGTAATTACTTTCAACAAGTTATCCACAGCCTAGCTTTTCAATGAAAGCGATGAAAAGAGTGGTCATTATAACAACGGCAGTGCTTGTTAGCAAACAAATTTATTGAGCAGTAAAAAATTATGAGCACTATTTGTACAACACGCGGAACGCTTATTTGAAGTCACGCCATCGGCAACGCTTGACTGAGCCCAAGTCTGTGTTATAATCCAAGACTTCATTTAGCGCTATAAATATGAAGGATTGATCATGAAAAAAACTCTTACTAATAAATCAAATATCAAAAGAAAAAGAAAACACGGATTCCGCAAGAAGATGAGATCGGCCGACGGTCGCAAAGTTTTGAAGCGTCGTCGCCAAAAAGGAAGAAAACGGCTCACCGTCTGATCTTTGGTTGGCTTTCTCTAGAGGTTCGGGAGCGGGAACGCAGAGCGTCCGGATCTTTGGAGAAAAATCCCGTGAGGATTTTAATTCCAAAGAAGGTCGCGCCATTGGCGACGAGACGCAATCGTCTGCGGCGGCTAATCAGGGAAGCTCTGAGGCGGGAGCACGTGATGGATAGTGATAAAGTTTATCTGTTCAGGTCTTTGAGGGATCCGGGGCAAGTGGGGTTGGCAAAGGTATGCGAAACGATCGATGAGTTACTGCCAAGCCGGTAGCGCAAATTTTTTAAAGAGAACGACGGTTTTTTTAATTCGGGCTGTATCGTCTTTTTTCCGGGCTCTCGGCTGGAGGGCCTGTCGCTTCTACCCCAGCTGTTCTGAATATGCCAGCGACGCGTTCGCGTCGAACGGTTTTTGGCGGGCATCATGGATGACATTAAAAAGATTGCTTAGGTGCCAGCCGTTCTCAGCGGGTGGATTTGATCCGGTAATAAAAAAGAAAGCATAAAATGGAAAAACGGGTTTTTTTAGGTTTGGCGCTGATGTTTCTGCTTTTGGGGTTCTATCCGGTGATTCTTCAGAAATTCTACCCTGAATATGGGAAGAATGAAGTCTTAAAAACACCCGCACAGCCTCGCGACGCCAAAGCCGTGCAGAAACCGGAGCCTGTGTTCCCCGTGGCCGGCGATTACTCGCTTGCGGATGATGTATTTTTCAAGAATGATAAACTGCGGTTGGTGTTCAATCCCAAGGGCGGCGGTATTCGCGAGATTGCTTTTCTTGATTTCAAGGATGATGAGAATAAAGATCCGCTAAAACTTCTTTCTGCCAAAAATTCATTCGCAGCCCCTCTGTCCGTCTCGCTGATTTCTCCCCCATCCTCAGGAACGGAGAGCGTGAGTGATATTTCTATCGACGGGAAAAGTGTTTTGGTGGTTTCTAAGATTCTCAACGATAAAATTCGCATGACGCGCCGCTTTGTTTTTGGCGGCACCGGCTATTCGGCCGATCTTTCGGTGACGTTTGAGAATATTTCCAGTGCGCCGGCGGACCTGCAATATCAGCTTTATGCCGGATCTCGCATTCCCCCGCGCCACTCCATTGATGCGCAGTATATTGAAGCCGATTTTTTTACTTCTCAAGGCGAAAAGAAGGTTCTTAAACATGTCAACGAAACAGGCCTGGGCAAAAAAGTCGAGAGCGAAGGGGTTCTTAATTGGGCGGCGATCAAGGATCGTCATTTTTCTGTGATCATAAAGCCAAAAAACGAAAAGACATTCCGCGGTCTTGTCACAGGGCTTGGCAACAGTCATTTGGCCGCTTCGATCGTATCCCCCTCCGTTTCTTTACCGCAGGGCGGGTCTGTCACCCAGGAGTTTTTGATTTACATCGGGCCCAACGACCTCAACGAGCTCTTGCCTCTGGGCCTTGGGATATCGTAAATTTTGGAAAGATGGACCTGATCGGAAAAGTGTTCATCGGCGGGCTGGAAATGCTGTTCAATGTTTTTCGTAATTATGGCGTCGCGATCATTGCGCTGACCTTCTTGATCAACCTGGTTCTTTTTCCTCTGACGAGACAAAGCTTTCTGTCAATGAAGCGCATGCAGCAGGTACAGCCGCAGATGGCCAAGCTGCGCGAAAAATACAAAGACAACACTCAACAACTCAATAAGGAAATGATGGAGTTGTATAAGAAGCACAAAGTAAATCCGCTTGGCGGCTGTCTGCCGATGCTACTGCAAATGCCGGTATTCATCGCGCTGTATGTCGCGATATCAAAATTTGTGAAGCTCATCGGCGCTGATTTTCTTTGGGTTCACGATCTCTCGTCTCCGGATAGAGTGCCCTTACCGTTCACTCTCCCCTTTTTGGGAAATCAACTCCACGTGCTTCCTCTTATTATGATCGCGGGAATGGCGGTGCAACAGCGCGCATCCGCGATGAGTTCCGTCGGTCAAGACCCGGCGATGGCTGAGCAGCAAAAAATGATGGCTTTCATGATGCCGGTTATTTTTGGATTTATTTTTTATTCGATGCCGGCCGCACTGGTACTCTATTGGCTCACCAACACGGTAATCATGACCTCATACCAGCTGTATCTTAAGCGCACAACGGTCACCTAAACATCAGCCCCTCTTTTTAACACAAGAAGGTTTTAGGGGCACTAGCAATCGCCAAGATTTATGTTAATTCCATCTGAAAAAAAATACGACGTCATTGTTGTGGGCGCGGGTCACGCGGGTTGTGAAGCCGCGCTGGCCGCGGCGCGCATGGGTTTTTCTACGCTCATGCTGACGATGAATATTGATTCGGTCGCGCAAATGTCCTGTAATCCCGCTATCGGTGGTATTGCTAAAGGCCACATCGTGCGGGAGATCGATGCTCTCGGCGGAGAAATGGGAAAAATTACCGACCGCACAGGCATTCAATTTCGCATGCTAAATCTCAGCAAAGGCCCCGCCGTGTGGGCGCCGCGTGCGCAGTGTGACAAAAAAATGTATACGATGACGATGAAGCATGCGCTCGAAAGTCAGGTAAATCTCGACCTCAAACAGGCGGAGGTCAAAGAACTCCTGCTAAACGGCAATTGCATCGAAGGCGTTGTTACCAATATCAACACAGCTTATTATGCGCAAGCAGTCATCATCACGACCGGCACTTTCTTGAATGGCGTTATTCATATCGGCGAGATTAGTTTTGGCGGCGGACGAGCCGGTGATAAACCCTCCATAGGTCTTTCCGGTTGCCTGATGTCGGCGGGCCTTGATGTCAAACGTCTTAAGACGGGCACTCCCCCACGCTTGAATTCGCGCTCGATTGATTTTTCAAAATTAGAAGCACAGCAGGGTGATGCGGAACCGTCTCCGTTTAGTTTTCAAACCGAAAAGATCACGCAAACGCAACTACCCTGTCACATTACTTACACCAACGATAAAACGCATCAGATGATCAAGGAGAATATTAATCGCTCTCCCCTCTATTCAGGAAAAATAAAAAGCCGGGGCCCACGCTATTGTCCTTCAATCGAAGACAAGGTGTTTCGTTTTGCCGATAAGGAGCGACATCAGTTGTTTTTGGAACCCGAAGGCCGCTTTACTAACGAAATATACATTAACGGTTTTTCAACAAGTTTTCCACAGGATATTCAAATAAGACTTATTAGAAGTGTGCAAGGCCTTGAAAATGCAGAGCTTATGAGATTTGGATATGCTATTGAGTATGATTATTGCCAACCAACTCAGCTAAAACCGACGCTAGAAACCAAAAAGGTAGAAAATTTGTATCTTGCAGGTCAGATCAACGGAACCTCGGGATATGAGGAGGCCGCCTGCCAAGGGTTGATGGCGGCGATTAATGCTGGTTTAAAGATAGGCAAGAAGGCGCCGTTTATTTTGGGAAGGGAAGAGGCCTATATTGGGGTACTGATTGATGATCTGGTTACGCATGGGACAGAGGAGCCTTATCGGATGTTTACCTCGCGCGCAGAGCATCGGCTATTATTGAGGCAAGATAATGCAGATAAAAGACTTATGAACTATGGGTATGAGCTGGGCATGATTTCTGGTGCACAGCATCAGAAGTTTGTTCAAAAGCAAGCCAAGATCCTTGAGTGGGTAGGGAGGCTTCGCAAGCAGAGATATCAGCAGGTTTCAATGGAGCAATACCTCAGGCGTCCTGAGGTTAATCTAAGAGATGTGATGGGCATCATGGGCAGTGATATAGGAAACAGGGAAATAGAGACTCAAATAGAAATAGAAGTCAAATATTCTGGTTATGTGGAGAGGGAAGAGAGCATGATCAGCCGTTTCCGGCATTACGAGGAAAAGAAGATACCGGAACTTATTGAATTTAAAGATATTGGAGGGCTTCGGAAAGAGGCTCAAGAAAAGCTTAGTAATATCCGGCCGGTTTCCCTTGGGCAGGCCGCTAGAATTTCCGGAATCACACCTTGTGATATCTCGGTTCTTGCAATTTACATTGA
This sequence comes from uncultured Planctomycetia bacterium, assembly GCA_964486835.1. GTDB lineage: Bacteria > Omnitrophota > Gorgyraeia > 2-02-FULL-51-18 > 2-02-FULL-51-18 > CAMDWQ01. The sequence continues at coordinate 4,578 of CAZAPB010000007.1, read as the reverse complement.
AAAGCTTCGGCGCGCCTCAATTTGAGTCAGTTTCCACGTGGAAACTAAATAGGGGAGGGCAACGTTTTCCATGGTTATAACGATTGTGCATATAAATCATATTGTCATTGCGAGCGACCGAGGGGAGTGAAGCAATCGCATTCGTAAAAATGGGATTGCTTAGTCGCTACGCTCCTCGCAATGACGCGTTACCTGCACTAAAGGCAAAGTTATGCAGTTTCCACGTGGAAACTTCATTGACAGAGAAGCAAAAATTCAATAAACTGTACCCATGGCAAAAATTATTTCTATTTGCAATCAAAAGGGCGGTGTGGGGAAGACCAGCACCGCTGTTTCTTTGTCATCCTGCCTAGCTCTCGAGGGAAAAAAGTGTCTTTTGGTTGATTTGGATCCCCAAGGAAATGCGACTAGCGGCCTTGGTATTGATAAAAATACCGTCTCGAAATCTATCTACCATTCATTGCTTGAAGATGCGGCTCTCAATGAAATAATTTCTCCTACCTGCGTTGACAATCTTTTTTTGGTGGCCTCTAACGCGAATCTATCTGGGGCGGAAGTAGAGCTGGTCAGTGAAATGGGACGAGAGGGAAGACTCAAAAGAATTCTTAGTCAGCTTGACACGTCTTACGATTTTGTTTTTATTGATTGCCCGCCATCCTTCGGACTTCTGACAATCAATGCACTGACAGCCTCTCAATCTGTTATTATTCCGATTCAGTGTGAATATTACGCCCTTGAGGGCCTCGGGCAGTTGGTCAAAACTATCAATTTGATCAAGGAAAACCTCAACGAGACCCTTCAAATTGAGGGTATTTTGATGACGATGGCTGATTTTCGCACAAAACTGACTCAAGAGGTGATCAATGAAGTCAAAAAGCATTTTGGTGATAAAGTTTACAACTCGGTCATTCCGCGAAATATAAAACTCAGCGAAGCACCCGGATTTGGCAAGCCAATTTTTCTCTATGACAAGGAATCTGAGGGCGCAAAGAAATACAAAGAGTTTGCGAATGAGTTTCTTCTTGCAAATATAACCACCTTAATTTCAAGTACTTAGATAAAATGGGAGATAGCATGGAAAGAAGAGTTCTTGGCCGAGGGCTGGATGCTTTAATTCCTGCGGCAGATAACACACCCAAAGAGCGGGTTCAAATGCTAAACACTGAGCAAGTCCACTCTAGTAAGTATCAGCCAAGACTGACTTTTTCAGAAGATAAGATTGAAGAGTTGGCGCAGTCGATTCGCGAAAAGGGTGTTATTCAGCCGATTTTAGTGCGATCTGCCGGTGCGGATCGATATGAGTTGATAGCCGGCGAACGGCGTCTTCGCGCCGCTCGTTCTCTGGGCCATACGGAGATCCCGGCGATCGTGAGGCGCGTGGCGGATGCGGATTTATTAGAAATATCAATCATTGAGAACGTACAGAGAGAAGAGCTTAATGCGATCGAAGAAGCTAAAGCTTATCAGCGGTTAGCGCAGGAATTTGGCTATTCTCAAGATAGCATAGCCGCAAAGGTTGGAAAAAATAAGAGCTCTGTCTCTAACCTATTGAGATTACTAAACTTACCTCAGAAAATACAGGATTTCCTATCAGAAAAGCTCATCACATTTGGCCACGCAAGAGCGTTGATTCCTATCTTGGATGAAAAAACACAGCTTGAGTTGTGCGAAAAAATTATTGAAAAAGGACTGTCAGTGCGGCAGATAGAAGCTCTAATAAGTCCTCGTCAAGCCATAAGAGCTACACGTGTTAAAACGCAGGACCGTGATGTGCTTGCTCTTGAAGAGAAGCTTCAGCATGCCCTTGGCACCAAAGTCCGTATTCGCCATGGTAAAAAGCGGGGAAAGATAGAGATAGAATATTATTCGCTTGACGATTTGGACCGAGTTTTGGAGATTCTGGGTGTCCCTGCTTCATAATAGATTTCCAAAGTTCGGGTTTGATGCTAATAATTACTTAAAACATTATAAAAGTTCTAAGAATATGCATATTGTATCGCTGTTTTTTTTAAGTATACTCTATGCTATACTCCACATTCCAAGGGGCGAGTGTTTATGATTAAAAAATTATTGGCTCAGTTTTTAATTATTTCCCAATTGGCTCTTGTCATGCCGATAGATATCGCTATGGCGGCTCTGCCGGATTCACAACCCAGGCGGATGGGCGAGCTAACGCCTGAAGAGCAACAGGCCGCCTTTCAAAGAAGTCTAGACCTTATTGAAGCGCGCAACCTTGTTCAGGGACTGCCTCAGCTTAATTCTTCCAATCCTTCCGTAGAGCTTGAAGTCGAATACATTTTAGCCTGCCAGTTTTTGGACCCCGCCAATAATGCCTATGGAGCGATCAATAATGTGTATGGAGCGCCGACCTGGATTGTCCCCCGGGAGAATGCCTTGGCAATTTTGCAACTCATCAACGCGGCGATGTTATTGAATAATAGCGGTTACTTGGACAGGGCAGATCTTGCGATAGCTTATTTGCTGGGCATTCAGGACGATGACGGTGGGTGGTTTGATCAATACAATTTCAGCACGCCTACTATTTTTTCAAAATCCCCGACGCAGACAGCAGAGACGATGATTGCGCTTTACCAGGTAGGGTATAAGCTTGATCGATATGCGGCGATGAAAAAAGCCGCGCGATTTCTTTTGGCCTGTCAGGACCCGGCCAACAAAACGGGATTAGATGACGGTCTTTTGGGAGGGGGAATTGACGCGCTGGGCCAGTACGAGACCAAGCGGTGGGCCTCCGACAATTCTTTTGCCTATCAGGCCCTTAAAGCGGCGCAGAACTGGGCACAAGCTTCCGGTGATATTTTGTTTGCGGAGGAGTGCGCGATCGGTGCGGCACGAATCGTCGACGGTATCAATGACTACCTATATATAGACGATCCCTCCAGCGCTGACTTTGGCGTGTGGAGTCGTGTCATTGATGCCGATGGCAATCCCCTTGAAACTGATTATCACGAATGGATCAATTACGCGCCGCAAATGCTGGACCTGCCGGTTATAGGTTTTGGAGATGCGCGGGTTGGGGAGTGGATACACAATAATTTGCAGCTTCCGAACGGGGCGGTCGCGTGGGATAACGGAGCCAACTCAACGCGTCAGTCGCCGGGGTTTTCGTTTCAGGCGATAATGGTGTGGTTTGATCTGAATCAGCATGATTATTTGGATACCGCCATGGAATGGGCGACCTCCAGCGGCCTTTGGCAACAGACTCCTGATTTAAACAATGTCAGCGGCGGATGGATCGATTGGACCGATCCCACAAAAGTTAAAGATGAAGATAAGCAGGCGCCTTTCTGGCAACGATTTATCGACACCTCTTTTTACGCGACAGCGGCGTTTACCGGTGGTTATGATTTTTTGATCAAAGATGCCGGAAATGTCGATCTGCTTTTCATGGCTTTGCAAAATGATCAAGCGCTTCGTGATGATTTCAATCTAGTTTTTGGCACTTCTGTCGGCCCGCTGGGTAAGATCACCAATCTTGAGGGAATGGATCAGCAGACTCTTTATGAGCTGACCGGTGATCCAAACTTTAACTTGGACGCTTTTTTAGAGTTATTGCCAGAAACCGCTTCATTATATCGCCAGCTTCAATTGGACACGACGCAAAGAGAAAGCTTCAACACTCTTTTTAATAGCCACTTTCCCGAGACAGGAGCCGCTCCCGCGGATGAGTACGGATTATTGTTTACCGTTGTTTCAGAGCCTTCATATATTTTGGCGGATTTTGTCGCACTGCTTCCGGCCACGGCCGCTTTATATACTGTTCTAAAAAACGACGGATCTCGCCGTGAGGAATTCAATCATCTTTTTGGGAGTTCATTCAATCAGAATAATGGCTATCTGACTCCCGCACAACAGGCGAATGTCGATGGGATCATGGCCTATTTTAGTGCACGTAAAAATACGCCGTCGGGCCTTGTGCCGAGCTATCCTGACGACCCAGCATTTATTCTTAATCGCGAGGGTGTGCGCATCAACGCTAATACGCAGGCATATACTTATGATCAGGCGGTCGCTGCGATGGCAATGTTGCAGAGCGGAGATTTGGCCGGCGCTAAGCGGATATTTGACGCCTATTATTCTATCTGGGCCGCCGATTATACTAATTTTGCAGGTTTTTGGACCGTTTATAACGTTAATCAAAACCCTTCTGAAGCGTACAAGCAATATGAATATCGCCGCGGGATGGGCGAGAGCGCATGGTTCGCTTTTTTCTGTCTGCAGTACAGCCAGTTGGCTTCCGATAAAACAGAAAGAGAAAAAGGTCTTCAGCTGGCGACCGCCATCGGCAAATGGATAGGGGGACTACCTCATACCAACGGCGCTGTCGCGATGAGCCCTTCCGGGTCCGGCAATCCCGATTATGGAAAAATTTATTCGGTTGAGAATAATTTAGATTATTACGCGCTTGCCAAAACCTTGGCCTTGTCTGCTTTTAATACCGATGACCGCCGGTTTTTCGCCCAGGAAGCGGTCAATCTTAAAGCGTGGCTCAAGAACGAAGCTTTTGATCAGCAGACCGGGCTTTTTCGCAGAGGCGGCTTGGAAAACGGCGGCCAGATC
>CAZAPB010000006.1:19850-21362 GCA_964486835.1 uncultured Planctomycetia bacterium | reverse complement strand
AGAAAGGGGTCAAATCTCTACTTGACCACAACTTAATCTCTCTGATATCATTCTCCGCATGTCCAGACCCTTAAGAATTCAATATCCCGGCGCCCACTATCACGTCATGAACCGTGGTTTATCACGGGCGCCGATCTTTAACATCGACGATGACTATGGCATGTTCATGGAAGCCTTAAAAGAGTCTCAAGCGCTCTTTGAAGTAAAGCTACTCTCTTACTGCCTGATGACTAATCATTATCATTTACTTGTACACACCCCCAAGGGCAACCTTTCACGGTTTATGCGGCATCTCTCGGTGCTTTACACCCAGCGTTATAATCGTCTCCACAAAAAAGACGGCCCCCTGTTCCGGGGAAGGTACAAGGCGGTGCTTGTTCAGCAAGACCCCTATCTAATGCACCTAGTCCGCTACATTCACTTAAACCCCATCCAGGCAAATATGACAGAAGATCTAAAAAGCTACCGTTGGTCCAGTCACCCAAGATATCTTAAGGCCCAAGACGAGGTCTGGCTTTCTGTGAGGCAGACGCTTTCCCATTTCTCAGACTCACCCTCCAAAGCCCAAAAGGCCTATCTTGAATTTATCAAAGATGGGATTGACCCAAAAACTAAAGCTTTCTTTAATCTTAAAAAACAAAATCCCATCTTTGGAGACAAAGATTTCATTGATAAAATCAAAGAGCAGATTCTTATCGGTAACCAATCAAACGAAATAACCAATCTACGGCCTCTACGGGGAGAACATATTTTAGACCGCATAAAGCATTCAGTTTTAAAATGCTTCAAAATCACCCAAGACGATCTGTACCTATCAGGAAGGGGACGACACAACAAACCCAGATCCGTCGCGATAGCGCTTGCCAGGGACTTATCGGGGATGGGGCTTCAACAGATAGCCGACCATTTTAAGCTAGGCTCCTACAAAACAGTCAGTGCGCATCACCGGCGCTTGATCAAATCATTCATTAGAAATAAGAAATTATCAAAGCAGTACCAAGATCTTAAAAATGTTATATCCAAGTAGAGATTTGACCCCATGAAGGCAGTTTGACCCTATTCAGTCAAGGGTAGAGGTTTCGCTTTTCTTTTCTTCAAAAGCTCGCTCAATAAAAACCCCGCCATCAATAAGTAACAAGTTTCGAAGGGATAGCGGTAGCGCTCGCCGTCCCCCCAACTAATCATGATTCCTATAAAAATGCTGTAGGCTAGATTATAAAGCAGGAGGACAATAAATTTCTGAGAAGGTTCCCATGGCGTTTGTTTTATGTGGCGCACAAAATATAACACCCCCAAAGGAAAACAGAACAAAAACACCCATCCCTGGATTTTCATCCACAAGCCGGCAAAAGAGCTTCGTTTCGTATCCAGAGAAAAAAATTCATTGATTTGTGGTATGGTTGCTTTCAAGTAATAGCCCGGGTACTTTTTAAAAAGCCATAGACTGTCTCGAACCAAAATCTGATTTACCTTCAAAGAAGAGTAGTGATTGTAATTAAAGACTCTTTCAGG